>NZ_JBQQBW010000072.1:0-35139 GCF_052245415.1 Streptomyces sp. 8N706
CCGACGTCCTGGCCGTCGGCGAAGGCCCCACCGCCTGGACCGACTTCTTCACCCAACAGCTCCGCTGGTCCCGCGGCACCTACGAGACCATCCTCAAACAGTTCTGGAAGGCCCCCTTCACCCTGCCGCCCGGGAAGCTGTTCAACTACACGCTGATGGTGATCTTCTATCCCATATCGGCGCTCAACTGGATTCTGGCCGCCCTGAGTTGTGCCCTGTTCCTCGGGTTCGGCGCATCCGGTATCCAGATCGACCCGGCGATGTGGATGATGCTGTACGGGAACGCGTCCGCCCTCCAGATCGGCCTCTACATCTGGAACCGGCGGCACAACGTCTCCCCCCACGAGCCCGAGGGATCCGGCGGTGTGGCGGGCATGGCGATGTCGGCACTGTCCGCCCCCATCTACGCCCGCTCGCTGATGGACGCGGTCCTGCGCCGCAAGAGCAAGTTCGTGGTGACCCCGAAGGGCGACTCCTCCAGTCCGGACACCCTCTTCGGCACGTTCCGCATCCACATGTTCTTCATGCTGGTCTTCGGCGGGTCGCTCGCCTCCTCCTTCTACTTCGGCCACAGCCACCCGGCGATGATCGTCTGGGCGACGCTGGCACTGACCATCACGGCCTCCCCGATCCTGGCCTGGGCGTGGACACTCCGGCAGGCCGAGCGCAAGAAGAAGGCCGGGGGCGGCAGCGCCTCCCCGCCCGGCTCCGACGGTGCGGGTGGCGGCGGTCCGGTCGCCACCGACCAGCAGCCGGAGCCCGATGGGGCAGCCAACGACCAGACCATGCAGATCGCCCTTGGGGGACGTCACACATGAAGTACCGTCCGAGCCGCCGCACCCGACGGATATCCATCGGTGCGGCGGCAGTGCTCGTCGTGGCCGGAATGAACGGACCGGCCCTTTATCGCTTCAGCTCGGAGAAGTACCACGCGTACAAGATCAACCAGCCGGATTACAAGGCGGAGAACGGCCACTGGGACCTGCTGGACGTCCCGGAGAAGAACCGGATCCACACGATCCATGCGGCGCTGCTGCACACCGGCAAGGTGCTGCTGATCGCCGGGTCGGGCAACAACGCCAAGATGTTCGCCTCCAAGACCTTCCGCTCGGTCCTGTGGGACCCGGAGAAGAACACCTACAAGAACATTCCGACGCCCAAGGACATGTTCTGCGCGGGACACACCCAGCTTCCGGACGGCAAACTGCTGGTCGCGGGCGGCACCCAGCGCTACGAGAAGCTCAAGGGCGACGTCCGCAAGGCCGGCGGCCTCATGATCGTCAAGAATGAGAGCCCCGACAGCCCCAAGACCCTTCCCGCGGGCACGCTCTTCACCGGCAAGGCCAGCGGCAAGACCTTCGAGTCCAAGGACAACCTGCTCGTCCCGCGGGCCAAGAAGAAGGCCGACCCGGCCACGGGCCAGGTGACCGTCACCGCCAGCGAGGCACGGGTCTACGTCGAGGCCCGAGAGCGGGGCAGGAAGCACTCCACGGGGGACACCGACAACTACCGCATCCAGGGCCTGAAGGGCGCCGAGGCCAAGAACCTCTACGGGATCGCCAACAAGCTCTCCTTCGACAAGAAGGACTTCCAGGGGATCAAGGACGCCTTCGAGTTCGACCCGGTCGCCGAGCGCTACATCAGGGTCGACCCGATGCACGAGGCCCGCTGGTACCCGACCCTGACCACCCTCAAGGACGGCAAGGTCCTCTCGGTCTCCGGGCTCGACGAGATCGGCCAGGTCGTCCCGGGCAAGAACGAGATCTACGACCCGAAGACCAAGAAGTGGTCCTATCTGCCCCGGCAGCGCTTCTTCCCGACCTATCCCGCGCTGTTCCTGACCAACGGCGGCAAGATCTTCTACACCGGTTCCAACGCCGGCTACGGCCCGGCCACCAAGGGCCGCACCCCGGGCCTCTGGGACGTGGACACCAATGAGTTCGATCCCGTCCCGGGCATGAGCGACCCGGACATCCTCGAGACGTCGATGTCGGTGATGCTGCCCCCCGCCCAGGACCAGAAGTTCATGGTGATCGGCGGCGGCGGGGTCGGCGAGTCCGAGAAGTCGTCCGAGAAGACCCGGCTGGTCGACCTCAAGAAGCGGGACCCGCGGTTCAAGGACGGCGCGCCCCTCTCCGAGGGCACCCGCTACCCCGGCGGATCGATCCTCCCCGACGACACGGTCTTCGTCTCCGGCGGCTCGGGCGACTACCGCGGCCGCGGCGACAGCAACATCCTCAAGGCGCAGATCTACGACGCCAGGACCGGCACCTTCCGCAAGGTCGCCGACCCGACGGTCGGCCGCAACTACCACTCCGGGACCATCCTGCTGCCCGACGGCCGCGTCATGATCTTCGGCTCCGACTCGCTCTACTCCGACGCCGCCAACACCAAGCCCGGCGTCTTCGAGAAGCGCATCGAGATCTACACCCCGCCGTACCTCTACCGGGATTCCCGGCCGAAGCTCGACTCCGGCCCCGACAGGGTCAGGCGCGGCGGCACGGCAACCTTCAGGACGCGGTACGCCTCCACCATCAAGAACGTGCGGCTGATGCGCCCCAGCGCCGTCACCCATGTCACCGATGTCGACCAGCGGTCCATCGCCATGGACTTCAATCGCAGCGCGGACGGCATCAGCGTGACGGTGCCCAAGGACCGCTCGCTGGTCCCGTCGGGCTGGTACATGCTGTTCGTCACCGACGACCAGGGCACCCCGTCCAAGGCCCGCTGGGTCGAGGTCCCCTAGGTTCTGCTCGCACGACGGCGTTCCGGACGACGGCGCCCCCGGCCGCGGAGGCAGGGGGCGCCGTCGTCTTCCAAGTCGGTGGTAGTGCGTCGTCTCCGTACGCGTCGGTGTCGCGCGTCGTACCCGTACCCGTAGGTGGCCGGTTCGTGGGCCTACGCGTCACCGGTGCGCCGCGCAGGCTTGCACGTACGGGTCAGTGGCGCGCGTTCCGGGCCAGCTCCAGGGCGTACTTCGGCCACCACTGTCCGGCTGCCGGGCCGCCCTTGCAGTCGCCGTCCGACTCCCCGGGCCGCTTGATCCAGAGGTAGGCGTCGATGAGTTCGTCACCGGTCTTCGTCGTCGGCGGCTCACCGAGCGCCCGGCCCGGCGGGTTGCACCAGGCCTCCGGGTCTGCCTTCCCAGGCGCCGGGCCGTTGCCGTTCCGACTCGTATCGATCACAAAGGGCTTGTCGCCGACCATCCCCGACAGCTTCTTGCCGTAGACCGTATTCTCCTTGGTCGTCTGGTAGTTGGAGATGTTGAGCGCGAAGCCGTCGGCCTTGTCGATGCCCGCGCGCTTCAACGGCTCGACCATCCGGCCCGGGTCGGTGATCCAGCGCGGATTGCCCGCGTCCAGGTACACCGTGGTCCTCGGCAGCGCCTTGAGCTTCTCCACCGCCTCGGAGAGCAGCGCGAACCGCTCCTCGTGGAACTGCTCCGGGGTGCAGCCGTCCTCGACGTGCGGCAGCGCGTCCGGCTCCAGGACGACCGTGGCTCTCCGGTCCCCGATCCCCTTGAGCACCTCGCCGAGCCATGCGCGGTAGTCGTTCCCGTCCGCCGCCCCGCCCTTGGAGTACTGGCCGCAGTCGCGGTGCGGGATGTTGTAGAGGACCAGCAGCGCGTCGCGGTCCGCCTTCTCCGCGGCCTCGGTGAAGCCGCGCGCCTGGCCCTCCGGGTCGTCGACCCCGATCCACTCCGCGACCGGCTGCCGGGAGATCCGCTCCAGAGCCTCGGCGTCCTTCTCGCGCCCGTCCTTGCGGAACGAGACGACCTGCTTGGCCGCTTTACCATCCGGGTTCACCCAGTACGGGGCCCTGGACTTGGGCTGCTGCCGGGGGCGCCCCTCGTCGTCGGGCGGGTCGGGCGAGGCGAAGCAGCCCGACAGGGCGAGCAGCGCCCCCACCGCCGCGGTGCCCGCTGTGAGCCGGGCGAACGCGGCCCTGCGCCCGCGGCCGGTGTAACTGCCGTACATCCACTCCCCCTTGGCTGCACATCCTGGGTGAACGCCCCAGGATCCGCGTGGGACAAGACCGGTCGAATCCATCGTGGCACACCGGTTCGGCGGCTCACGATTCTGTCCGACCATCGTCGAACAGCTGTTACACCCTGTCCCCCGCGATGAGCGGGGCGGCCCGTGTCCCCGTCAGATACGCCGAGACCACGACATTTGCGGTGTACGTGTGGTGTCGCGGGTCGTAGCTGCCCCCACAGGTGATCAGGCGCAGCTCCGCTCGGTCCGGTTGGCGCGGACCGTAGGCCCGCGCGGGATCGAAGCGCTTCTTGGTGAGGGCCTCGACCGTTTCGACGGTGAACTCCGCGACGGACCGGTCCTCCCGTACGACGCGGACACGTTCGCCGGGCTTGATCTGGCCCAGCCGGAAGAAGACGGCCGGCGCGGACTCGGTGTCGACATGGCCGACGAGCAGGGCGGTGCCCGAGGCGCCCGGCGCGGGCCCGCCGCCGAACCAGCCGACGACCCCGGGAGTGTCGAACGGGGGCGGGTCGATGCCGCCGTCCGCGTCCAGGCCGCGCTCGACGACCGGTGCCCCGACGCCCAGGGCATCGATCTCCACGCGCTGCGGCCGGGCCGACCGCATCGGCTCATGGGCCGCGGGCAACGGGGCGGCGGCCGGACGGCCGGCCGCCGCCACATCACCGGTGGCGGGCGACCCGATGGGCGGACCGTCGGTGATCTCCCGCCCCCATATCCACAGCCCGGCCAGGACCACCACCCAGGTCAGACAACTCACCAGCCGCCCCGCCACGGGACAGCGCCGGTCGGACACGATGGCCCGGGCCTCAGTCGCCCGCCGACCCGGCCCGGCGGCGGTGCAGGGCGATACCCGCCACGGCGAGACCCGCGGCGCCGGCGAGACCGGCCCCGACGATGACATGGGCCACCCCGGGCCCGTCCGCGTCCTTGGAGACGGCACGGGCGGTTCCGCCCCCACCGGCCTTCACCGGCGCGGTCGGGGTGCTGCCCCGGGCGACGACGGTCAGGGGAGCCTCGCCCCCGCAGTCGCACCTCACCTTGTAGGTGCCCGGGGACGTGGTGGAACGGATCTTCGCTTCGGCGTGGAGGCCGCCGCCGCCCTTGGCGGCGAGCTGCGCATCCGCGACGAAGGCCTCGGACCGGGCCATGACCTTGGAGCCCTTGCAGTCCTCTACATGGACCTGGACCTCGGCTCCGGCCGCGACCACGGAGGGGGAGACCTTGAGTGAGCCCGCTGTGGAGTTGCCGGTGGAGCTGGAGAGGCTGTCCTCCGGCATCTGCCCGGGCGTGTCCTCCTGCCGGTCCCCCGTCGTGTCCCCCGAGGTGTCGCCCGTCGTGTCCGGGGACGACGTGTCCGCCGCGGCGCCGGAGGACGACGGCGCGGGGGACGTGGCGGTGCTGTCGAGCTCGGCGAGCAGGGACTCGTCCGCCGAGGCGGAGGGATCGTCACCGGGAGCGGATTCCTCGGCGACGGCGGGCAGCGCCGTCGCCGAACACAGGGCGGCCGCGGCAACAGCCACGGCCACGCGGCGAGTGACGCGGGACAGCTTGCAAGGCGGTACAGAACCCATCGTGAACCTCCTCTTACGTCAGCAGGTTCGCGTGTGTGCCGAGGCTCCGCATCCCGGTGCGTGACCGGACTACTCCGTTCGGTGAGGGCCCACCCGGTCGACCAGGTCCGCGATGGAGTCGACCACGTTCGAGGGACGGTAGGGGAACCGGTCGACCTCATGAGGCTGGGTCACGCCCGTCAGCACCAGGAACGTCTCCATTCCGGCCTCCAGGCCCGCCAGCACATCGGTGTCCATCCGGTCGCCGATCATGGCGCTGCTCTCGGAGTGCGCCCCGATCGCGTTGAGCCCGGCCCGCATCATCAGCGGGTTGGGCTTGCCGACGAAGTACGGCTCACGGCCGGTCGCCTTGGTGATCAGCGCGGCGACCGAACCGGTGGCGGGCAGGGCGCCCTCCGCCGACGGCCCGGTCTCGTCCGGGTTGGTGGCGATGAAGCGGGCACCCGCGTTGATCAGCCGGATGGCCTTGGTCAGGGATTCGAAGCTGTAGGTGCGGGTCTCGCCCAGGACCACGTAGTCCGGCTCGGAGTCGGTGAGGACATAGCCGATGTCGTGCAGCGCCGTGGTGAGACCCGCCTCCCCGATGACGTACGCCGTGCCGCCGGGCCGCTGGTCGTCGAGGAACTGGGCGGTGGCGAGCGCCGAGGTCCATATGTTCTCCACCGGCACGTCGAGCCCCATCCGCGCCAGCCGGGCGTGCAGGTCGCGCGGGGTGTAGATGGAGTTGTTGGTGAGCACGAGGAACGGCCTGCCGGACTCGGTCAGCCGCTTGACGAAGGCATCCGCACCGGGGATCGGGATGCCCTCGTGGATGAGGACCCCGTCCATGTCGGTGAGCCATGACTCGATCGGCTTGCGCTCTCCCATGCCGGACTCCTGCCGTATGCGTGTGCTGGTACGCGACGGCACCGCGGTGTGCCGCGCCGACGCCCACAGCCTAGCCAGCAGGTGCTGATCCGGGCCCCGCCGGACACAACGGTGCCGAGGTGCTGCTGCCCGTCGATCGGCGGAGGATGCATCCGAGCGGGCAGTACGTCCCGTACGGCCCGGGATCAGCGGGTACGGCGCCGGACCAGCGCCACCAGAACCACTCCGCCCACCAGACAGAGGGCCGCCGCTCCGGCGATCCAGGGCAGGGCCTCCTCCCCGGTCCGGGCGAGCTCGTGGTGCGCCTCGGCGGCGGGCAGCGGCCGTTCCGGTTCCGCCTCGTCCCCCTTGGCCTCCGGGAGCCCGGGGGCTTCGGAGCGCGTGTCGTGCTGCTTGTCGTGACTCTCGGGGCGGTCCGGGAGCCGGGGCTGCTCACCGCCGGGCCGGCGGATGTCGAACTCGTAGTCGTTGGACTCGCCGACCCAGTCGCCGTCGTCGTCCCGGCGCTGGACGGTCGCCACGTTGACCCGCACCCGGTCCTCACCGGTGTCGCCGGAGAACCGCATCCGCACCTTCACGGTGACGGTCTTGTGCCGCGGCACGACGAAGCCCTTGAACCGGCCGCCCTCGAACACCCCGATCTGCTCGTCCTGGTCGGTGGTCTCGAAGCTGACGGGCCGCCACTCCCGCTTGCCGGGATCGTAGAACTCCAGGCCGATACGGTCCCTGTCGAGAGAGCGCTGATGGTCCACCAGCACGGCGACGGGGTGGATGCCACTGCAGTGCGCGGCCGTGGTGTTGCGCAGATCGAGGTTCCAGGTCTGCCAGTCACCGCCGGGCGGATAGACGTCCGGGCCGCCGTGGATACGGGTCTCGATGGGGAAGCCGGGGCTGTTGGGGTCACCGCAGAAGGGCTGGGGGCCGCGGCCGGGGGCGCGGTCGTGCGGCGGCCGGTCCGCCTCGGCCGTGCCGACGGGGCCGAGGACCATCAGGACGGGGGTGATCGCGGCCGTGAGGGCGGTGCGCAGGCGCATGGGGGGACCTTCGGGGGTTCTCGGCGGCGGTCGGCTGCTGCCCGGCCGGTGGGTCGGCCGGTACCAGGCATGACCCTGCCATCCGTCCCGGCGCCATCTGCCGCACCACGGCGGGGCGCGGGGGAACCGGAGGCGGAATCCCCCTCGATCAGCCCATGATCGCCTGATCCGATGGGTGGTGGTGATCGGCCCAGTCGCCTGTTCAGCCGATCGGCTCCGCCTCGGGTGCGTGTGCGGTCTTGGGTGCCTCTGACGTGGCAGGTGCCTGTGGCGTCGCGGGTGCATGCGAGGTCGCGGGGGCATGTGACGTCGCGGGGGCATGTGACGTCGGGGGGGCCTGTGACGTCGCGTGACCGAAGAGCGGGGCGAGGACCAGCTGCGCCGCCCCGTACGCCACCGCGCGCACGCCGTCGGGTGCCACGGCGACCGGGACCGTACGGCCCGCCGCCCCGCCTTCGCCCTCCCGGGCGGCACGCTCGGCGAGCACCGCCGCCACACCGCGTACGAACACCCCGGCGTCGGCGACGGCCGCCCGGCCTCCGAGCAGGACCCGGTCGATGTCGAGCAGTCCGACGAGGTTGGCCGCGCCGGTTCCGAGGACACGCGCCGCCTCCACTGTGTCGCCACGGGCCACGGCGGCCAGGCACAGCGCCTCGATGCAGCCGCGGTTGCCGCAGTCGCACAGCGGGCCGTCGAGCTGGATCACCTGGTGCCCGAACTCCCCGGCCCCCGTGCGGTCTCCCCGGTGGAGGCCGCCGCCGAGCACCAGCCCGGCGCCGAGCCCGGTCCCGAGGTGCAGATACGCGAACGACCCGGCCCCCGCCGCTCCCCCGCCTCCTCCGGTGGCGCCTGTCGTTGCCCCGGGCGCAACGGTCCGGTCCCCCGCGGCCCCGGCCCCCGCCGCGGTCCCGCCACCCACGGTCCCGGCCCCCGCCCATGCCCCGCCCGTCCCGGCTCCCCCGCCGTTCCTGACTCCCCCGCCGTCCCCGACTCCCCTGTCCCCGACTCCCCTGTCCCCAACGCCCCCGTCCACCGCCTCCGGACGGGCCGCCCCGCGGAGCGCGAGACCCAGAGCTGCCGCGTTGGTGTCCTTGTCGAGGACGACGGGCAGCCCGAGCCGCTCCGCGAGCGCGTCCCGCAGCGGGAAGCCGTCCCACTGCGGAAACCCGGTGACCCGGCCCAGCACTCCACCCCGGTGGTCGAGCGGGCCGGGGCACGCGGCCCCCACGCCGAGGACGGGCGCCACGCGGTCCCGTAGCAGCTCCCGTACCTGCGCCTGCGCCGTATCGATCACCTGCTCGGCGCTGCCGCCGAAGTCGAACGGCGCCGTCCGTACGGCCACCGGGTCGCCCGTGAGATCGGTGAGCACCGCCGTCAGCTCGTCCCGGTCCAGATGCAGCCCCACCGCGCTGCGCGCCTCCCGTACCAGCCGCAGTACCGTGCGCGGCTTGCCGCCGGTCGAGGCACGGCGCCCCGCCTCGACCGCCAAACCCTCCCCGCGCAGCCGCGCCGTGATCTTGCTGACCGCCTGCGGGGTGAGGCCGGTCCGCTCGGCGAGCTCCAGCCTGCTGATGCCGGTGTCCCCCGCCGCTCGCAGCAGATCGAGGACGAGCGCGGCGTTGTGACTGCGCAGCGCGGGAAGGTTGGCTCCCGAGTTCTCCCTGTTCACACCCCCATTCTCCACTCCGCTTGCTCTTTGGCAACACCGTTGCTTAAGTGGCTCCCATGACAGGCACAGGCACCCCCTTCCGTGTAGGCCTCGTCGGATACGGCCTCGCGGGATCCGTCTTCCACGCCCCGCTGATCGCCGCCACCGACGGCCTGACCCTCGACACCGTCGTCACCTCCGCCCCCGAACGGCGGGCCCAGGCGCGCCAGGAGCACCCGGACGTGCGCTTCGCGGCCTCGCCGCAGGAGCTGTGGAACCGTGCGGACGAGCTCGATCTGATCGTCGTCGCGTCCCCCAACCGCACCCATGTGCCGATCGCCACCGAGGCGCTGAAGGCCGGTCTTCCGGTGGTCGTGGACAAGCCGATCGCCGGCACCGCCGCCGAGGCGCGGGAGCTCGCGGCTCTCGCCGAGGAGCGCGGCCTGCTGCTGTCCGTCTTCCAGAACCGCCGCTGGGACAACGATTTCCTCACTCTCCGCAAGCTCCTGGCGGACGGTGAGCTGGGCGCGGTCCACCGCTTCGAATCCCGCTTCGAGCGGTGGCGGCCGCGGCCCAAGGGCGGCTGGCGCGAGTCCGGCGACCCGGCCGAGATCGGCGGTCTGCTCTACGACCTGGGCAGCCATCTGGTGGACCAGGCGCTGGTCCTCTTCGGCCCGGCCGTGCGGGTCTACGCCGAGTCGGACGTACGCCGCCCGGGCGCCGAGTCGGACGACGACACCTTCATCGCGGTCACCCACGCGGGCGGCGTCCGCTCCCATCTGTGGATGAGCGCGGTCACCGCGCAACTGGGCCCCCGCTTCCGGGCTCTGGGCAGTGCCGCGGGCTACGTCACGTACGGGCTGGATCCGCAGGAGGCCGCCCTCCGCGAGGGCCTCCGGCCCGGCGTCACCCCCGAATGGGGCATCGAACCGGAGTCGGTGTGGGGCCGGTTGGGCGCGGGAGAATCCCCGCTGACCGGCGGCGGTACCCCGGTCCGTACCCTGCCGGGCGACTACCCTGCCTATTACGCGGGTGTCGCCGCCGCCCTGCGCGACGGCACCCCGCCGCCGGTCACGGCCCATGAGGCCGCGGCCGCCCTGGACGTCCTGGAAGCGGCCCGCGTCTCGGCGCGCGAGGGCCGTACGGTCACGATCGGAGCGGAGGCATGATGGCGGCAGAACGAGGCGGCCGGGCCACCCCCGGCGGTACGGACCCGGGCGGCGGCACCGTCGCCGCACCCACCGGCGGCTCCACCCCTGCGACGGGCTCCGCCACGGAGGAGGCCGCCGCGCAGGAGGCCGCCGCGCTGATCCCCGTCCTCGAGGCCCAGGAGCGCCGCCTCGTACTGCGCGGCTTCGACCACGACGACGCCTGGCACCTGGGATCGATGCTGGTGGAGCTGGCCCGGCTGCGCGAGGCGCCCGTCGTCGTGGACATCCGCCGCGGGGCGCAGCAGCTCTTCCACTACGCCCTGCCGCGCTCCTCCGCGGACAACGACGCCTGGGTCGACCGCAAGCGCCGGGTCGTCGAGCGGTACGCCGAGAGCTCGTACCTGGTGGGCGCCCGGTTCCGCGCCAAGGGCACGACCTTCGAGAGGTCCTCCCGCCTGGACCCGGACCGCTATGCCGCACACGGCGGTTCGTTCCCGATCCTGGTCGAGGGCACGGGAGCCATCGGGTCGGTCACGGTCTCGGGGCTGCCGCAGGCCGAGGACCACGCGCTGGTGGTCGAGGCCCTGGAGCGCTTCCTCGCGGCCTGATCGGCCTGGGACCTGGGACGGTTGCGCAACGGCCGCCCCGGCCGTACGGGGACGACCGCCGCGTCCGCCTGACCGTCGCGTCCGTTCGACAGCCGCGTCCGTTCGACAGCCGCATCCGGAGGGCCACTGCGCGGGGAGGGTCACCGCGCCCGGAGGGTCCCCCCGGCCGGACGACAGAAAGCCGCGCCCGGACACCGTCGGCCCCGGACGGCCGCCGCACCACCCGGGCGGCCGCTGAGTCCTGGTGCCGGGCCGGCGCGTTTCCGGCCCGGTCCGCACCGGTCCACCGACGCCGCCCGCCGGGTACGACGGGCCCGCGGCGGGCGGCCTCCCGGTGCCGGCGGAGCCGCGCCCGTAACGGGACTTCGTCCCACGGGCCGGTCAACAGGCCGTCCAGCGAGGCCAAAGCCCCCCTTCCTCCGACTTTCCCGGAACACCGGACCAGAGCTCCCTCGTACCACTATCCTGACCGAACGGTCAGACAACTGACCCGACGGTTGGTGCCGATCGTCGACAAGGGGGAGGAAGCATGGAGCGCACGACATGTTGTGTAGTGGGCGGCGGACCGGCAGGCATGATGCTCGGCCTGCTGCTCGCCAGGGCCGGCATCGAGGTGACGGTGCTGGAGAAGCACCGGGACTTCCTCCGGGACTTCCGCGGCGACACCGTCCACCCGTCGACCCTGCGCCTGCTGGACGAACTCGGGCTCGGTGCACGGTTCGCCACGCTCCCGTACCGCAGGCTCGAGGAGATGCGGATGCAGATCGGCGACGCGACGGTGACCGCGGCCGATTTCCGGCGTCTTCCGGGGAAGCACCGGTACATCGCCATGGTCCCGCAGTGGGACTTCCTCCATCTGCTCGCCGGCGCCGCCATGGACGAACCCTCCTTCACGCTGCGGATGTGCACCAGCGTGACCGGGCTGCTCACCGACGCGGGCCGGGTGACCGGAGTCCGCTACCTCGCGGAGGACGGCTCCCCCCACGAGCTCGCGGCCGGTCTGACGGTCGGCTGTGACGGCCGGGACTCGGTGGTCAGCGCTGCCGCCGGACTCCGGCAGGAACCGTTCGAGGTCCCCATGGACGTCTGGTCCGTACGCGTTCCCCTGCCGCCCGACAGAACCGACGAGGTAGGGCGGGTCTTCGCGCGGTTCGGTGGCGGGCAGGCAGCGGTCACCATGGACCGCGGCGAGTACTACCAGACCTCCTACCTGATCAAGAAGGGCCGGGACGAGGAGCTTCGGGCCCATGACATCCAGTGGCTCCGGGACCGGCTCGGCGGCCTGTTCGGCTGGGACCGGGGCGTGACGGACACGATCCGTACCTGGGACGACGTGAAACTGCTCGAGGTGACGATGGGCCGCCTGCCACGCTGGTACCGGGACGGTCTGCTGTGCATCGGGGACGCGGCCCACACCATGTCGCCGGTCGGGGGCGTCGGCGTCAACCTCGCGGTCCAGGACGCGGTCGCGGCCGCCCGGATCCTCGCGGAACCGCTGCGCGGCGGCCGGGTCGGTCTCCGCGACCTGGCGCGCGTGCAGAAGCGTCGGCAGCTGCCCACGGCCCTGACGCAGAAATCCCAGCTGAGCGAGCATGAGATGCTGCTGCGCCCCGCCCTGGACGACACCCTCCGCGGCGGCTCCCTGCCACTGCCCATGAGGCTCCTCCGGCGGGTGCCGCCGCTGCGTGGCGTGACCGCTTACTTCGGCGGGATGGGCATACGCCCGGAACACGCGCCCGCGTTCGCACGGGCGTGAGGGAGTTCAGCCGCGGCGGTCGATGGCGTTGAGGGTGAAGGTCACCAGCTCGTCGGCCGCGGCTTCGAGGTCCAGATCCGGGTGGAGGAGCCAGTGCGAGATCACACTGTCGATGGCGCCGCCGATCGCCAGGGCCACGGTCGGCGTACTGAACTCCCGCAGCAGACCGGCCTCCTGGCCTGCCGTCAGGAGGTCCGCCAGAGTCTGCCATCGCCCACCGGTGTCATGGCGGCCCGGCGTCGTCAGCTCCGTACCGCCCTTGTCGTCCAGGAGCATTTCGGTGATCACGCGTACATGGCGGCGGTTGGCCCGCTGATAGCTGATCATCGCGCGTACGTAGGCGACGACGGCGGCCCGCGGATCCGGCGCCTGCTCGACGCGCTCCTCGATGTACGCGGTGAACTCCGCGACCACATGGGCCAGCGTCGCCTGGGTGAGGTTGTTCTTCGACGAGAAGTGGTAGAGGACGGCGGCCTTGGAGATGCCCGCCTCCTCGGCGATGGCCGACAGCGAGGTCGCCGGATACCCCTTCGCGGAGATCAGATCGATCGTGCACTCGATGAGCTGCTGTCGTCGGGCCCGCTCGGTGAAGGTCAGCGTGTCGGAGTCGGCACTGCGGCGAGGAGTCATCGGACGCCCCCTCACCCTTGCTCGCACACCGGCCGACACCTGACCGTACACCGCGGGGTCGGCGACCGGCGACGGCCGCCGACTTGTGCGGGCACGGGCACGGGCGGCACGGACACCACGGCTTGCTCGGACACGGGGCACAGGCGGCACGGACACCACGGACTCGTGCAGACACGCACACGGCCGGCGGGGACACCGTCGCCCGTCATCCGGCAGTGCCGGTCCCGGGGACGGGCGGTGCGGACGCGGGCGCCGAACGGTCCCGGTGCAGCCAGGCCCGCTCGGCCGCGCTCCACGCCGTGGTGGTGGCCAGATACAGCCCGGCGGCCAACGGCACGACGGCGGCGGTGACGAGCGTGCCGAAGGAGAGCAGCGGCATCATCCTGGCCATGCCCGCCATGCCCGGCACCGGCGGCTCCTCCACATCCCTGGACGCCGGGGCGGCGGCGGCCGTGGCCTTCCGCCCCCGCACATAGTTCCAGCAGGCCACGGCGGCGATCGCCACGAATAGCCCCAGGTACACCAGGCCGTCCGGGCCGAAGGCCCCGCCCTCACCCAGAGCGTCGGCCCAGTGTCCGCCGAGGGGCGCTCCGAACAGCGTGTGGTCGAGCAGGCCCCCGTTCCCGCTGGTGAAGAGGTGGTACATCACGAAGAAGACCGGCAGCTGGAGCAGCATCGGGCCGCAACCGGAGAGCGGCGAGGAGCCCGTCTCCGCGTACAGCTCGCTCATCGCCCGCCGCATGCGCTCCGGGTCGTTCCTGTGGGTACGCCTCAGCTCGGCCAGCCGGGGCGCGAGTTCGGCGCGCGCCTTCTCGCCGCGTGCTGCGGCCCGCGCGAGCGGGTGGAGGGCGAGACGGACGCACAGGGTGAGGACAACGATCGCGGCTGCCGTCGAGGAGCCGCCGAAGAACGGGTCGAGCGCGTCTGCCATATGGGAGAGAAGCGCACCGAGGGATGCGAGAACGGACATGGTTGAGCCCTCCACGGGGTCTCGTCGTGCCGGAGGATCGGCCGGAAGATCGGTCGGATGTCGGCGTGACGAGCCGCGCGGGCGGTCAGCTCCCTGCGAGCCCTACGAGTCGGGGAGCCCCTACGCGGCCGTCGGAAGGCGACGGCCCGGCGCTCGGGGCCGGGGGCGGCCGGAGGCGTCGGGATCCCGTTGCGGCAGAAATGCCGTACGGCGCTCCCGGTCCCGTATCGCCGTACGGATACGGGTCGGTGGTACCGGCCGCGCGGAGCGTGCGACGGACAGCGAGCAGACCATCAGCGCGGCGCTCACCGCGGCGGTGGCGGCCAGAGCGACGGCGCCGCCCAACCCGCTCTCGGTCAGCAGGAGCTCGGTGAGCAGGAAGAGAAGCGTGTTCAGGTGCATACGCACCGATCCGAGGTGGCGGATCACGCAGCCCCCCTCCGGACTCAATGATCGAACTGCACCGCGACGCAACAGCCCCGATGCTAACCGGCCGCGGAGGCGGGGCGGTAGGCGATCTCAGCGGGCAGACGCGCGAGCACATCCTCGTCGGGCCGGCCATCGGACGGCCGCGGCCCGAGATACGACACGGCGAGCGCGACGGCCAGGTTCAGCGCAAGTGCGACGATCCCCGCGTTCACGCCCCACACCGGATCGTTCCCGCTGAAGACGAGCCCGCAGACGAGCGCGACCCCCACCGCCAGGCCGCTGACGGCCGCCGGCAGCGTCATCCGCCGCCACAGCAGCCCGAGCAGCAGCATCGGCACGAACTGCGCCATCCCCTCGTAGGAGACCAGCGACAGACGGACGAGCGTCGTGGGCGCGACATACGTCATCACCAGCGCCGGCGTCCCCGCGAGGACGACCACGACCTGCGACGCCGCCTTCTCCCTCCGGCTCTCCCGCCCGGCCCCGCCCGCACCGAACCCCGGCACGAGCGGAAGGGCGCTGCGCCCCCACATCGTCCCGATGACCAGCATGAACACCGCCATGGGCACGATCGACGACAGCGCCGCCGCCACCCCGATCACCCCGACCGCCCAGGCCGGGAGCGCGTCGACGACCAGCTTGAACAGCGCCAGATCGGAGTCGGCCCCGGCCAGCCCCGGCACGACGAACAGCGCTGCCATGCCGAGCAGCATCGGTACGAAGAGCAGCACGTTGTAGCAGGGCAGCCAGATGGCGTTGCGCCGCAGGGCGTCGGCGCTCCGGGCACCCAGGTATCCGGCGACGGTGGTCGGGAAGATCACGACGGTGAGCGCGTTGAGCAGCGAGGTGGAGATGAACCAGTCTTCGCCGAGCCCTCCGGAGGCGTGCCCGGGCAGCGTCAGCCAGTCGCTCTTCTCCGCCACCATCCGGTGGAAGAGGTCGCCGTACCCGTCGAAGTAGTGCAGCGGTACGTACACGGCGAGGAACCCGAGCGTCACGATCACCAGTACGTCCTTGAGCACGGACACCCACACCGGGCCCGTCTCCCGGACGGTCCCCCGGACGGTCCCCGGGCCCGTCCCCCGGACGGCCTCCGGGCCCGTCCCCCGGAAGGTCCCCGGGCCGGTCCCCCGGACGTTCCCCGGGCCGGTCCGCCGGTCGGTCCCCGGGCCGGTCTTCCCGGCGGTCTCCGCGCCAGGTGAGCCATACGGCGACGGGCGTCGCGACGGTGGCGCCGAACAGCCACACCATCAGGAACGGCACCCCGGACACCAACGGCTCCACCCGGTTCACCCAGGGCACGGCCCCCAGATAGAGCACAAACGGCACGAGCAGCCAGAGCAGATGAGGACGACGTCGCAGCACGCCGCCCGACCCTGCTCCGCGCCCCGGACCCGGACTCTCCGGGCGTCCCCCAACGATCAAGCGGTACCGGGAGGTGTCCTCGGGGGCGCAGGTGGTGAGCGTGATGTCGTACCCCGGCCCGCCGTACCCGTACGCCGTCTCCACGGAGCTCCGCGGTACCTCGCCGATCACGGCCGAGTCGCGGGCCGAGGTCCGCGGGAGCGTCTTCCCGACTCTGCAGGTGAACCGCGCGTCCGCCGTCTCGACAGTGATCGCGTCCCCGGCCCTCAGCCGGTCGAGGTGCCGGAACGGCTCACCGTGCGTGTTTCCGGTGCCCGGCGACGGCGAAGTACGCGGCCTGTCCGGGCTGGCCGCCACGCGGGTAGTGGCCCACGTACCCCCCGGTCCAGTACCCGGCTCGTACCGGTGCCCTGCGCGACCGGGCCGTGACACCGATCCGCGGAATCCGCAGGACGGCGTACGCCAGGTCCCACCGCGGCGCCCGAGCCCCGAGACGCCGTCTGAGCGGCACGAACCGAAAGGACCGACTGTCGGCGCACGGCAGTACGGTTGGCACCATGCCCTCCGAGACCCCCGCCCAGCACGCGTCCGAAGCCGAGCGCCTGGAGCGCATCGCGGTGCAGTACCCCGAGGACAGCGAGCCACTGCTCCTGCAAGCCGCCGCCCATCGGGAACTGGCCGGTGACCGCCCCGAAGCCACCGCCCTCTACGAGCGCCTCCTCGCCGACAGCCCCACGAACACCCTGCTGATCAAGGCCCTCAAGGCCTCGAACCTCTGGGAGTACGGCCACGAGGCCGAGGCCCGCGCCATCATCGACGGCATCCGCGCGGCGGCCCCCCGGGACGCCGCGCCCTGGGAGATCATCGCCGAGGCCCTGGAGTCCCACGACGATCTCGAAGCGGCCCACGACTGCTTCACGACCGGCGCCCGCCTGCTGATCGACGGCGACGACGTCCCGTACGAAGCGGGGCTCCTCCTCGCCGGCCGCCACCGTGTCCGCCGCCTCCTGGGCACCCCCCACGACGCGTGGGACACCCTCGCCGACACCCTGCACACCGGCGACATCTCCCTGGACGAACTCCACAACCCCAAGCGCCTGTGGGCCCTCGGCTCGGACAACCCGGAGGAACTGCACGCCGAGATCGCCCGCCTCCGCGCCGAACTGGGCGAACGCCGCGCGGCCCTGTCCCGCCCCTTCCCGGTGGCGGTCCTCCACTGGCCGGAAGCCGAGCTGGCGGAACTGCTCGCGGCCTACCCCTCCCTCGCCTCCGAGTACCCCTCGCACTCCGTACACCTGGCCCGCACCGAGGCCTCCCTGCGCGAACTGGCCTCCACGGGCACCCAGAACTTCGGCATCGTCACGGCGACCGTCCCCTCCTACGAGGCCTTCGCCGCATCGGAGCAGACGTCCCCGGACGACGCGTCGCTCCTCCCCGAGTACGCCACCACGCTGGCGGCCCGCGGCCGCGCCATCGCCTGGCCACCGCGCCGCAACGCCCCCTGCTGGTGCGGCTCCACGTACCCCTACAAGGACTGCCACGGCACCCCGCCCCAGACCTGAGAGGCCCTCAGTTGCCCAGGACTCACCGCTACGACGTCTCCATCACCTGGACGGGCAACCGCGGCACCGGTACGAGCAGTTACCGAGCCTTCGCCCGGGACCACGAGGTCACCGCATCCGGACTCCCACCCATCCCCGGCAGCGCGGACCCCGCGTTCCGCGGCGACCCGGCTCGCTGGAACCCCGAACAGGGCCTCACGGCCTCCCTGTCCCAGTGCCACATGCTGTGGTATCTCCACCTCTGCGCCGTCGCCGGTGTGGTCGTCACCGACTACACCGACAACGCGCAGGGCACGATGGCGGAAACGGAGGACGGCGGCGGCCGCTTCACCGAGGTCGTCCTGCGCCCACAGGTCACCGTCGCCTCCGAGGAAATGATCAAAACGGCGCTCGACCTGCACAAGCCCGCCAACGAAAAGTGCTTCATCGCCAACTCGGTCAACTTCCCGGTCCACCACGAGCCCGTGGTGACGGCGGCAGCCCCGAATACCTGACGCCCACCGGACATCCGGCCCGCCACACACGTGTACCGATGCGCCGGAGACCGCTGGGCCGGCACCGCATCGGGCCGACATTGCCCTGAGTGACATGCTGCTCCGGCCAGTGTCCGGTCCCCGTTGCGCAGCTTCACCGGGGGCCGGCGCTCACCCCCTCACGGGCAGCACAATGGGCATGTGCCCGCGATTCCTTCTTCTCCGTCCGTCTCGGCCCGGATGAGCCGCCAGGCCAGCCGTGACACCACTCCCGAGCTGGCCGTCCGACGACTTCTTTACGCATCCGGGCACCGATATCGCCTGCACCGCCCCGTGCCTGGACTCCCGCGCCGCACGATAGACATCGCGTTCCCCGGCCCCAAGATCGCTGTCTTCCTCGACGGATGCTTCTGGCACGGCTGCCCGGAACACGCCACCCACCCCAAGGCCAACGCCGACTGGTGGCGCAGGAAGCTGGATCGCAATATCGCACGCGACCATGAGACCAGCGAGAGCCTGACCACCGCGGGATGGGCCGTCCTGCGCTTCTGGGAGCACGAGGACCCCGCAGCCATCGCGGCGCGAGTCTCCGATGCCGTCGCAGCGGCCCGGCGCGCCTGATCACGCCGACGACTGATTTGTCGTGACCTGGGCCTGTTGTGGGCCCCATGCACTACGGTCACCATTGGTTTCACAATTCCCTGACGGCTCCCCCCCCACCTGGACCTCAAGGCACTAAATGAGCGACTGGAAGTTCGACGTCCCCACCACTGGGAGCAAGCATCTTCCGCCGGATGCGAGGTACGTTGAGGCGCTGAGCAGCCAGGGTTATGGCTTCGAAGTGGCCATTGCCGACCTCGTCGACAACTCCATCGATGCCGGCGCCAAGGACGTTGTGATCCACTTCCTTCGGGACGGCGAGCAGCTCGTATCCCTGCTTGTCGTGGACGACGGCCGCGGGATGGGCGAAGAGGCGCTCGACATCGCGATGACGGTAGGCGGCCGCCGCGACTACGACGCCGCGGCTCTCGGGATGTTCGGCACCGGCCTCAAGTCCGCATCGCTCTCCCACGCCAATGCCGTCACTGTGGTCAGCACGACCAAGCGCACCCGCACCGTGGGCCGGCGCTGGCTGATGGAACACGCCAAGGCCGGCTTCCAGTGCGACATCGTGGACCCGGACTACGCGCAGACCCTGATCGATCGCTACTACGACAAACCCATCACCTGGCAGGGCACGGTTGTCCGCTGGGACGGGGTGAAGGACTTTCCGAAACACGGTGGCGGCGGCCAGACCGACCGCTACCTGCAGCGCACAATCAATAAACTCGGGCTCCATCTGGGACTCTATTTGCACCGTTTCCTCGCCCGCCCGAATTTCAATATCACGATCGCAGTCGAGGACGTTCGCACGGGCACGGTCTACTTGGACTTCGGCGTCGAACCACTCGATCCTTTTGGCTACCCGGTGACCGGCAATGCCGACTACCCACGCCGATTCACCGCGCCTGTGGAAAGCATCGGGGAGCTATCGCTCGACGCCCACGTTTGGCCTGCCAAGTCCAATGTGGACGAGTACAAGGCCGTTGGCTCCGTCATCGACCGGCAAGGTTTCTACTTTTATCGGAACGACCGACTCGTGCAAGCGGGCGGCTGGAACAACTTCCGTCAGCCCGAGCAACACCTCTCCTTGGCCCGCGTCGCCGTCGACCTGCCTCTCGACATGGGTGAGGTGTTCCGACTCACCGTGAAGAAGGCCGGAGTGGAGACGTCCCCGGAATTCACCACCGGACTCGAGAAAGCCACCGACGCCGGCGGTCGCTCCTTCACCGAATTCCTGACCGACGCGGACACGGTCTATCGCGACGCCCGCAAGCGATCCGGCACCACCCGCAAGCCTGTGCTGGGCCCCGGCAAAGGCATCGCTCCCGAGGTTCGTCAGGTCATCGAGGAAGAGCTGCCGGTGCTCCCCTATGAGGAGCCGATCGCCGTCCGCTGGCAGAAGCTCGACAACGACCTCTTCTTCAGCTTGGACCGCGAGGATCGCACGGTCATCCTCAACCAGCACTATCGGCCGGCAATCCTCGGGGGGCGACGTGGCGGCCTCAACGATGCGCCCGTGCTCAAGTCCCTCATGTACCTACTGCTGCACAAGGTCTTCGAGTCCGACCACGCAGGCCCTCGAGAGAAGGACAACCTCCTTCTGTGGCAGACCATCCTCGTCGCCGCGGCCCGCAGCGAGCTGGACCGGGTGGACGACGATGACAGCTGAGATCAAGGCGGACTGGTCTCAGGTGGAACACTTTCTCCACGCCGGACGGAGTGCGACGATCCCACTCAGCGGCGCCCGCGTGCCTCGTGTCGACTACGTCGTCATGGACGGCGGTGACATAGCGCTGCATCTCGAGCTCGGCTCACGGCAGAAGTTGCCGCGCTCGCCACACCCGCTGATACAAGTCGAGGAAATTGCCCTCGAAGGCATGAGGATGGCTCGTCTGCGGACGACTCAGCGACAGCTGCTTCGCGATTTCCACGATCTGCTCTGCGCAGTCGCGGATCGAGTGGTCGATCAAGGCCGCACACCCGAGCAAGCATTCAGCGAGACCGTACGAGCATGGCGTACGTTGCTGCGCCGACCGCGTGCTCTCAGCCCCGAGAAAAGCATCGGCTTGATCGGTGAGCTGACGGTTCTCACTTCACTCGCCGCGACGCATGGCTGGGAAATCGCCGCAAGGTCATGGAAGGCTCCCGACGGCGAAGAACACGACTTCGGACTGTGCACCTATGACATAGAAGTCAAGGCCACGTCTTCCGAGGAACGCCTGCACACGGTCCATGGCCTCAACCAACTCACGCCCACCCTCGATCGGCCCCTGTGGGTGGTCTCGCTCCAGCTCACCCGTGGCGGCGCTCACGGTCGGACCCTCACCCAGTGCGTCACTGGTGTACGCGAGCAACTCTCCGAGCATGCTCCGGGTGCAACAGTGGATGGTTGGGAGGAAAAGCTCAACGCTGCCGGCTGGATCGACACAGCCCCGGACTCGGCCCCCGACGATGAGCGTTGGTCCATACGCTCTGCTCCACTCGTCCTCGCCGCCGACGAGAATCTCCCTCGGCTGGAACCGTCCCTGCTCGAGGGGCTACCACCCGACCTTGCCGCTCGAATCGACCGCGTGGGATACCGGATGGATTTGACCGGACTGCCCCCCACACCTCATCCGCCCTCCGCCCTGCAGGGCCCGTACCGCCTTCCCTAGCCGCGACTGCTGAGAGAGCCCAACAGCACATGAAGCCTGAGACCACGACGGCCGAAGTTCTCCTCAAACTGCACCAAGCGGCCTTGGCCGGGATGCAGGCGGCCGGGCCGATGCCACTCGCACCTACACTCGGCCTCTACGCCCAGCTCCAGGCTCCGGGAGCAGACATCTCCGAATCCGCGTTCCGGGAGATACTCGCCGCCTCCGGAGAAGGTCCCCAGGCATTGATACGCCTATGGCGTCGACAACTCACGGACTGGGACTACACCACCAGTGCGTCCACCAACGATTGGGCCGACGCCTCGGATCCGCGCACGGATGAACGTCGCACCGCGGTCTTCGACCGCTTGGGCCTCGAGCAGGCGACCCGTAAGGCGCTCGATACGGAGATCCCCGTACAGAAGAAGGCCGGCGCGGTCGTCATCAGCCAGAAGCACAAGCCATGGCGTCAGGCGGGCGTACCTCGCGGAGTCGACTGGTACTGGCCTGCCTACGAGCGGTACCTACGGGATCAGAAGGGTTGGCGGCCGGAGACGGTATCCGATCTGGGCGAGGCCGCCGAGCAGGTCGTCGCACGTCTGGCGGATCCGACAGCCCCGGAGGTGTACCAGTCGAAGGGCTTGGTCGTCGGATACGTTCAGTCCGGAAAGACCGCCAATTTCACCGGCGTCATCGCCAAGGCGGTCGACGCAGGTTATCGGTTGGTCATCGTTCTCGGCGGCACGCTGGACCTGCTGCGTGCGCAGACGCAGCGCCGCTTGGACATGGAACTGGTCGGCCGAGAGAACATCATGCGCGGAACCTCGGAGATCGACTCTGACTACGCCGACGACATGGCTTGGCTACGTGGCCGATTCCTCGCCCATGGCGGTATGCCATCGGAGCTCGGAGCCTTCGACATCGAGCGGTTGACCACTCGCGAGAACGACTACAAGTCCCTCGCACAGGGCATCCGTGCCCTCCAGATCGAGAAGCGAGAGAAGAATCTTCCGCTCTACGATCCGCGCAACCTCGACCACGCTGCCGTTCGGCTGATGGTGGTCAAGAAGAACAAGACAGTACTGAACAAGCTCGTCAAGGATCTCGAGAAGATCAAGGGTCTACTCGGGGAGATCCCCGCACTCATCGTCGATGACGAGTCGGATGAAGCCTCTCCCAACACTACAAACCCGAGGAGGAGCGGCAGTGCGGACCGCACCGCAATCAACCAGAAGCTGGCGGAGCTGCTCCGGTTGCTACCTCGCGCCCAGTATGTCGGCTACACGGCAACTCCCTTCGCGAACGTCTTCATCGACCCGAGCGACACCGAGGACATCTTTCCCAAGGACTTTCTGATCTCCCTGCGACGACCTGACGGGTACATGGGGGTCCAGGAATTCCATGACCTCGACCTGGCTCCGGACGACGAGCGAAGCCCGGCCAATTCCAATGAGTTGGCCTATGTGCGGGACATCGGGACCTCAGAGGACGAAGAGGACGACCCAAGCCTCCGCAAGGCTCTGGACATGTTCGTCCTCACCGGCGCAATGAAGATCTACCGCGAGGCCGAGGACCTACGGGTGACGGAGGGGCAATTCCGGCACCACACGATGCTGGTGCATGAGTCCCGGCTGACCTCGGAGCATCGCGACCTGAACACGCGCATATTGCGCTTGTGGGACGAAGGCGGCTATGTGGGTCCGGCCGGGCGTGAGCGTCTGCGCCGGCTCTTCGAGTTCGACGTCGCACCCGTGTCGCGCCAACGTGCGGACGGCTATGCGGTGCCTGCCTCCTTCGACGAACTGGCACCGCACATCGGGGCAGCGTGGACCCGGATCGGCGGCGACGACAGGCCGGTGATCGTCGTCAACGGGGACAAGGACATTGAGCGAGGCGAGGCCGACTTCGACCGTCGCGCCATTTGGAAGATCCTGATCGGTGGCCAGAAGCTCTCTCGGGGCTTCACGGTGGAGGGACTCACGGTCACCTACTACCGGCGACGCGCAGGCAACGCTTCGACGATGATGCAAATGGGCCGCTGGTTCGGCTTCCGCAAGGGCTACCGTGACCTGGTTCGCCTGTGGATCGGACGCAACGAGTCGGCAGGGGGCAAGAGTTCCAAAGAGATCGACCTCTACGATGCCTTCGAGGCGATCTGCCGCGACGAGGAGTCCTTCCGTGAGCAGCTCGAGCAGTACTCCAAGCTGATCGACGGCAAGCCGCAGGTCACGCCTGCCCAAATCCCACCGCTGGTGTCACAGCATTTCCCTGGCCTTCCCCCGGCGAGCGCCAACAAAATGTATAACGCCCGGCTGGTGGAGGTTCGTTCACCTGGCCGCTGGGAAGAACCCACGGCCTATCCCACCCTTTCGCAAGCGGCCGCGCTTCGGCATAATCTGAGCCTTTGGCTTCCCGTTCTTCAGATCCTTTCGACCTCTCCGACGACGTTGTCGTACCGTTGGACCGAAACAGGCACGATCGATCGGTTCAGCGCCCTGACGGGGCTGGTCGGAGCGCAAGATATCCTTGAGTTGCTTCGCTCCTTGAAATGGAACGCAGCTCAACAGTTCGCTCCGAACCTCACATACTTGGAGGAAATCACCGAGGTGCGCCCAGAGGTCGACGATTGGCTTGTCCTCGCCCCCCAGCATGCTTCGGGAAACAAGAGTCTCCCCCTTGGAGACTCGGGGCGCCTGTTCTCGTGGTTCGGCCGCGAACGTCGGCGCGACCCGTACTTCGGAGCCATCAGCGACCCGAAACACCGCCCTGCGGCACTGCGCATCGCCGGTGCCCTGGAATCGAGCGGTGATGCGATCACGGAGGCCTTCGTTCATGCTCGTCGTGGCGTCATCGCCCTGTACCCCGTCTTGGAGACCAAGCAGCCCAACGCCTTCACGGCAAGTGGTGAGGTCAACCCGAAGCAGCTGGTGATGGCCTTCAGCTTCATCGCGCCTGCCTCCGCTCACGGTCGGGACGACCGGGTGGTTCGCTTCACTACCGTCGACTCGTCCCGCGAGGACGACGCGATCATTGATATCTGACCCGCCCGGTTTCGGAAAGTTCTTCCGGGGGTTTCCACGACCGCACACGCAACTGTGCTCCTGAAGGAGATAACTGCATTGCCCCCAGCACACCTCACGTCGCTCGAGATCTGCGCCGGCGCGGGAGGCCAGGCACTGGGTCTCGAGCGAGCAGGTTTCACGCCGGTGCTGCTGATAGACAGCGACGAGAACTCGTGCAAGACGCTGCAGCTCAACCGTCCGCGGTGGGAGGTGCTGCGGACGGACGTCCTGGACTTCGACCCTGAGGAGTATCCGACTACCTACGACGTCGATCTACTCGCCGGAGGGCTTCCACGGGTCAGGTCGGCTGCGACTGTCCTCAGGCCGGAACGCGGGCGGGAACGTGAACTACTGGAGGCAGCTGTATGGCTGGCCCACTCGGTGCAGCCTCGGGCCATCCTGCTGGAGAACGTCCCGGACCTGGCGACGTCCGAGAAGTTCGAGGGCATCCGTGCATGGATGGCAGACAACCTCGCGCATGTGGGCTTCCGAATCACCTGGCGTGTGCTTGATGCGGCGGACTTCGGCGTCTCACAACATCGCAAACAGGCCTTCCTTGTCGCCTTGCGGGAACGAGAGTTCCCGCTGTTTCAGTGGCCTGAGCCTTCGGGCGAGTCCCCTCGAACGGTCGGCGAACTCCTGGGCCCCTCCATGGCAAGCGGTGGATGGCCCGGGGCCGCCGCATGGGCGGCGAAGGCCGACACCCTGGCGCCCGCCATCGTCGGCGGATCGGCCAACCGGGGCGGGGCGGACTTGGGGCCCAGCGGCACGAAACGTGCCTGGGAACGGCTTGGCGTCAACGGCAACAGCATCGCCGACGGAATCCCGGGACCCGATTTCCCGCCGGAGTCCCTGCCGAAGCTCAACGTCCGCCATGCGGCCATGATTCAAGGTTTCCCCGATCAGTGGCGGTTCTTCGGGCGCAAGACGTCTGTCTACCGACAGGTGGGGCACGCCTCGCCACCACCCGTCGCGGAAGCAGTGGGTCGCAGTATCGCCGCCGCTCTGACGACGTACCCGCAGGCGGACCACCCCCCGTCCGCGGTCGGCGAGAGCACACGAGGGCCACGGACTGGTTAGTGAGCACCGCC
This sequence comes from Streptomyces sp. 8N706, assembly GCF_052245415.1. Lineage (NCBI taxonomy): Bacteria > Bacillati > Actinomycetota > Actinomycetes > Kitasatosporales > Streptomycetaceae > Streptomyces > Streptomyces sp. 8N706. Next base: position 25,452 of record NZ_JBQQBW010000072.1, read on the forward strand.
GGCGGCCGGCTAAACTCCCCACCATGAGCGCCGACAGCATCCCCCAGCCGGTCAACGTCGTTGATCTCTTCGCTGGGTGCGGCGGCTTCACGGAAGGGTTCCGCTCCTTCCGGCCCGTTGGGCACTCGGCGCCGGTCTTCCGATCTGTGGCGGCTGTGGAACACGACGTCGCCGCCGCCTCCACATACGCCGCCAACTTCGCGAACGAGGCGGACGGGGAGCATCACATGCACGCGGGCGAGATCGAGGACTGGAAGCCGCTCGATCATGGCATCGACGCGGAGGTGGTCCTCGGCGGCCCTCCTTGCCAAGGCTTCTCAGGCCTCGGCCTGGAGGATGCGGACGATCCGCGGAACCAGCTCTGGCGTCAGTACCTCCGCGTGGTCGATGACATCGAGCCCAAGGTCTTCGTGATTGAGAACGTGGATCGATTCCTTCGCTCCCCAGAATTCGCTGCCCTGCACGCCGCTACGGAGAAGCCGGACGGCGCGTTGCGCCAATACAAACTCGTTGAGCACACAGTGCTGAATGCGGCCGACTATGGCGTTCCTCAATCGCGGCGGCGTGCCATAGTCATCGGCGTGCATCGAGATATCAAGAGCCTCGAAGGCCTCACCTATCCAGCCAAAACGCACGCCAAGGTTCCGGATACACTTCCCGATGAGACGCTGCCGGGCTCAGCAGTGGTCCAGCCCTGGGTCGGGGTCGGCCCGGCCGTCTTTGCGAAGACACTCATTCCCACCCGAACGACACAACTTCCGGAACGCACATGCAATCCGCTTGGCAACCATGAACTTCCCGGCTATTTCCATACCCCCGAACTGCACATCGGGAGACAGCCGACGGAGCACTCCTTGGAGCGCTACAAGGCGATCGGTAGGGGTGGAAACCGACACGACCTGCCGGTGCACCTTTCGACCCCGAAGTGGCTTGCCCATCGCACTGGGTCGCACGACGTCATGGGACGCTTGTACTGGGACAGGCCGTCCGTGACAATTCGAACCGAGTTCTACAAACCTGAGAAGGGGCGCTATCTGCACCCCTTCGCCTGGCGTCCGATCACCCACTACGAAGCTGCCTTGATCCAAGGGTTCCCACCATCATTCAAGTGGTGCGGCAGCAAGATTCAGATCGGCCGACAGATCGGCAACGCCGTTCCCGTGGGGCTTTCCCGAGCCCTCGCCGGTGTCATTTACCAGGCTTTGAGAGGCTGACCCCCTTCGCTGTTCTCGCCTCTTCATCCTTCGGCTTCCGTTGCCTGATTGATACACCGTCCAAGAGCTTTTCGAATTGGCTCACCAGAGTATCGACGGATGAGCGAGGTATGCGCCCGTCATCGGGGCCATCGGGAAGACTCTCCCATGGTACGTCCGGATCCACCTCCGCCTCATGGATCCATTTCTGGAGCTCATGCAGGTCCGGTGGAAGATCGGGCGCTATGACGTCGTACATCAAGGTGCTACCAGCAACATTCACCGCTGACGACAGAGCATTGGCGTGATCGCCGAGTAGCGGCGTTCCGGCAAGGGCCAACTTCTCCAAGACGCGCACGATGGCTAGAGCAGTCGGTCGATGGTCGATCACGTCGAGACGCAGGGTGGTGTTCAGCACATCCTGATTCCCACACGCGAACTCCGCACTGCGATAGTCGCCACCGTCACGGAATAGCTCCGCTACCCACCAGAGACGGGCGAATGCATGTTTGTAGTGTGGCCCAGTGAAGCGGTCCGCGGTTGCCGCCGGGCTCAAACCGGACTTTTTGGAAGTGGCCTTGTGTCGCCACACCACATAGTCGGGAGCAACTGCCAGAGCGACGAAATTCCACAGCTCGGGATCAGATGCCTCCGCACGTGTCATCCGTATCGTCGCATGCAATCGTGGGGCCAGCCAGGCGTCCGCATGAGTGCGCGCATCGCGGAACCTTCTCATCGCCTCCTCCACCAACCCCCGTACGGCACCTGCCTGCCACCGTGCCCCGGCATCGCTCATCGGTTTGCTCGCTCTGAGAAGAGCCACCTTCGGCGGTTCCTCGTGGCCTGATAGCACACTGTGCGTCAAATACTTCACAGCAACCGTGCCGGGCAAGAGGGCAAGATGTTCCGGCCCCTCCCCGCGTATCCCAGCCATCAGCCCACTCCTCCACTGCTGCTCAACGCTCGGACCGCTGTCCTGAGATTTTTCGGTACGCGTGCCCGCCGGGATGCCGCGTACTGAATATTTGTTTGCAGCTCGGCCCAGCCGTTACCGCTGACGCGGCGGCTATGTATTTCAAGCAAGGCATCCGCCATGGAGGCGTTGGGCACAATATCGGGCAGCATCGTATGCAGGACTGATTCGCGCCAGTCGGAGGGGATTTGTGGCGTGCCATCGTCGTCGAACTCCAGATCGCACACCGAGGCGTGAAACATTGCCGTCCACACTTCGTCGGCAATCTGTGCCGCCACCAACCCCCGTACGCCCTTTTCGACGTCATTTCTCGTGGCCTTGAGGATATCATTCAATCCCTCAAAGGCAGTGTTGAGGTAGACGGTCGGAACTTCTGCTGTGGTTTCCAGCAACCAGGGCGACTCCTTGAACGGCCTGAGCCATTCCTCCGGCCCGTCCCGGAAATCCAGCTCAACAATGTTCACGGCACGCTTCCGTTCCGGAGTGCGTGCCGTGAGGTCCACTGTCCACGGAAGTTCCGCACTTCCGACCACCCGCCCCGCCACTTCGTCCACCGTGGCAACAACGTTCACGGACAAAGTTGCTCGAGCACGATGAAGATCGCGAGCCATCGCAACGCTGCCGGTCCACAGACCATCCGCCTCTTTCGAAAGCGGGCGGACGGTACGGGCGTTGGTCGCCCTCTCGGTGAGCACCGCGACACAGGAAACATTCGCCCACGGGCCCTCCGCAATTTCCCGCTCGGGCAGGGTCGCTCGCACATGAAGCATGGCTTCGCTCCACACCGAACGCTCCGCCTCGTGCAGTGCCACCATCTGATCGCCTCTGGAGATCATGGAATAGGGCAGAGCGTGGTCATCGAGTGACACCCTGACGATTTCCAGGCCAACGTCACCGGCAAGCGTCCGATAGGGGACCAAGGTCCTCATGCGGCCCCTCCGCGAGCTCGCTGAACATCGACGACCAGCTTGGCGAGCGATGCGGAGACCGGATGACTGACAACTTCCGTAACGCCGGCGAACCTGGCACTACGAACTCCCGGTTCGATCAGGAGGTTTCCGTTTTCCACCCGGCAGTTCTCCCCTCCTGTGAGCTCCGCCCAGTGGAGGGTTGGCCTACTCCCTGACCTGACATCGAACTTCGCGACCGGTGTCAGCAGCCAGGGCTCCTCCCGAGGGGGCAGCCTGAGCTCTGCCTCGACCCGCCAGGCGCCCCCTGGATCAACTGAACCATCCAAGTGACGGATCGTCGGGTGTCCTTCGTTGCGTCGCCCGCCGGCAGGGCCATCCAATTCGAGAAGTTCCTGAAGAACCTTGGGGCCTCCATTGGCCCTTACCCCCTTGCGGCCGACGATGCCGCGAACGGCTGCGTCGACATCGGCTCGAAACTCCTTGAGTCTAGACAGCGCTCCACGAGCGTATGTCACCGCCAGTTCCTCAGTCTTGTCCCACTTGTCATGCTCGGGAGGCTCCGAAGCCCGCAGAAATGCTTCCGCAGAAGCAATCTCGACTCCCTCCTCTCCCGTTGCATACCCTGCCAGGAGGACAGCTTGGAACGGATCCGTACCGATCGGTATTTCCCGTGGTCTACGGGACATCACCGTCATCCGGCTTCCACGCATGCATACCACCTTGCTGTGCACACGATCGCTGTCGTCAGCCGGGGTGACCAGTAGGACGGCGTGGTGCACGATTCTCTCGCCCGAGCGCGGCCCAGCACTGCGTCGCGGCGGTACGACAAGGGGCACACGCACCAGCGCCACCTGGTCCCCGGCGGTGAACTCTTCGACAGTCTCACCATCCAGGTAGGCCTTCAGCGCGCGCGCATGGGCCGGATGATGCTCATGTGGATTCACCCGCTGTTCCGCTATGAAGACGTTTTCGTTCCGCAAGGTGGTGACCGATGCCTGGAGAAGCGGAGCAGCGGAAACTCCTGCAGTCATTGCAGCCCAGAAGTTGTCTGCCAATGCCTCGACCAGCTTGGTGTGCATGTCCGAGAGGTCCAGTGCGTCCTTTCCCCTGTCGTCGCCCGCATCGTGGGCACCCACAATCAGAAAGGAAGTACCGGCCTCATCGCTTTCACGTTCCAGATGCAACGAACGCGCTGTCTCCTCGTCACCCCACCAGGAACGGGATACCCCTCTGTAGCCAGGAGCGGAGTCGGGTTCGCCGAGCCATGCCGGTCCGGCGAATGCCTCGCCGTACACCTTTCGCCACGGCAGATCCAGTCGTCCGATGAGCCGCCGTTGGGTGTGCCCCTCGTACGGCTCGGAGAGTGTGCTGTTCATGAGCACAAGACCCAGTCGGCTGTTGGCCCAAAGAGTCGCCTTGCCGAGTCCGAACGAGCCACCGGCGTGGCCACTCCTCTTGTGGCTGTCGAGCTGTCGGCGCACAACTGCGGCGAACCTGCCGTCGTCGTACTCAGGTCCTGTAAGGCCTGATGCGTTGTAATCGTCGATGCGAAGGAGCAGGAGACTTTCGGTCTTCTCCATCTCACGCAGCCCCTCGGCCAGAACTCGCCCCACCTTCTGCGGATGCTGAGCAGCCGAGGCGTAGTGAGGTTCGAGGTCATCCCACCGCAAGGCGTCGAGGAAGCGCTTCAGGTGCTCGCCGCTGAGTTCGTGCAGGGTGAAGCGGACGCGTACCGGTCGATTCGAATCGAGGCGCTCGTCCAGGCTGTTCTGGGTCGCCTCACGCGCCAGCACTGCGAGATCGGCTTCGAAGGCGAAGGCAGCCGCATTGCCGAACTCCCGCCCCCCGTCGGCGTATGCCTTGCGGTGATACCAGCTGCGATCGACAACTCGTGGCTTGTCGTCCTGGAAGGATGTGGCGGAGCCTGCGGGCAGCCCAAGACTCTTCTCGATGGCCGTGAGCTTGTCCGCTCGTGGCATGGCCCGGTTGTTGACCCAGGCAGACACCCCTGCCCGGGTCATCTTCAGCTCTTCAGCAAGTTCTGCCTGGCTGATGCCCCTCCGACGCAACTGGCGCTCCAGCCAGACACCGAACGTTCCGACTTCGCCCATCGCACCTCTCCGCAACCCAGACGTCTCCAGTGCGAACCGAGGCTAGTTTGACGGCTGTTGGCCGTCAAACGAAAGTTGACACTGCGTTCGATTCGGGGTGCTACCGTTCATCGCACCAACGCCAACTCCCTGTCCTCACCCGGCGCCAGACTCCGCAGAAGGGCTGCTGATCATGTCCGAGCCGGCACGTATCGAGTACACGCTCGAGGTCAGCAAGTCTGACCCTGCATCCATCACCGTGCACCACGCCACTGGCGGCACTGCCATCACGATCGATCCCACACCCCACCCGGTGCGCATCTCCATCCACGAGGTCCCGATGGCGGACCCTGACTGAAACATCCGCAGAGGGGGCAACACCGAGCAGCCGGGTCGCAGCACACCACTCATTCGTCCAAATGGTCAGCTGTCGGCCTCGAAATGCATCTGAGCCCGGTCGAGGGTCTGGTCCGGGTCACGGCCGTGCGCTCTGAGCCAGTGGAGGAGGTCTGCAATCAGGTCTACCGCAGCCTCCTCCGCCACGGCGCGGCCGAGCGGTGTGACGCCCAATGGGGGCGAAGGCAGGTCACGTCCATAGAGAGTGAGCAGGGCTTCGGCCTTGGCCACTCGCCGGCCTACGCCCTGGCCCCCTTTCTCGGCATCGAGTCCAGTGCCGATCTCACACCATGTCGTCTTGCCCGACGCTGTTGGGGTGACTCCCCAACGATCCGTCAGCGCCTGGATCAAGGTCATTCCACGGCCGGATTCTGCGTGAAGCTCGACGTTCAGAAGGGTGGGCAGCGCCCGGGCATCAGGGTCGCTGACTTCGATGCGGACGTACGTGCCCCGCATGGAGAGCGCCAACGTGGTGGGCGTCCCCGGACCCACGTGCGTGATCACGTTGGCGACGAGCTCGCTCACACAGAGCTCAACGGCGTCCACCAGTTCGGGTAGCCCCCACTGCGTCAGGTGGGTCCGAATGATCCGCCGCAGGGCGGCAACCTCCTCGGGTTCAGCCAAGAAGGCGAGGTCCCACGCCCTCCTCGACATGCAGTGAACGATCTCCATGCGTGCTTGCCTCTCTACTCAGCGAAGCCCGGACGATCACCAACCGTGACCGCTCCAGGACTCGTCGTCACTCAATGCTGAAGCATTGCAGCTGCCCCATCCCGTCGTGCAATGTGCATAAACGGATTCGCTCCATTGGGTGATTGGCGTGCCCGAGGTCTTCCGACCAGACTGAACGCTCGCTACAGCAGGAGGAGTTCAAGGTGGCCGGTTCACCCACCGCTCGGCGCCGTCGACTGGCAATCGAGCTCAAGAAGCTCCGCGAAGACAACAAGCTCACGTGCAACCAGGTGGGCGAGGCATTGGATTGGAGCGGGTCGAAGGTCAACCGTCTGGAGACCGGGAGCGGTCGAGTGCAGCCGTCTGACGTGGATGCGCTCTGCCGCTTCTACGAGACTTCTGATGAACTGCGGGAGTTCCTCAAGAGACTTGCCAAGGACTCAAAGGTGCGTGGCTGGTGGCACGCCCACGGCAGCGCCGTGCCCCCATGGTTCTCTGTCTACGTGGGCTTGGAGCAAGACGCCTCCAGCCTGCGTCAGTACCAGTGTGAGTTTGTACCGGGGTTGATGCAGACAGCCGCCTACGCCGCCGAGTTGCACCGAGCCACCAATCAACTCACGGCCGATGATCTCGAGCGCGCAGTGAGCGTGCGGATGGAGCGGCAGACGCTCCTCACTGCCGAGGATCCGCCTGACCTGTGGGCGATCGTGCATGAGAGTGTGCTGCGGCACGTTGTCGGGGGTCGAGAGGTGATGTGCGCCCAGCTCGAACATATGCTGGACGTAAACCGGTTGAAGAACGTCACACTGCAAGTCATCCCGTTCACGGCGGGCACCTATCCGGCAACAGGAGCCTTCACGATCTTGGGCTTCCCTGAGCAGGAGGATCCTGACGTCGTGTACCGGGATGGGCTGACGGACGCTGTCTACCTCGAAGCAACGGACGACGTCGGCCAGTACACGAAGGCATTCGACAACCTTCGAGCCATCGCATCGAGCCCGCCGCGATCGGCGCTGCTGATCGAACGCACACTGGAGGAGTTCTCCCGATGAGCACTGCGTCCCACTCCATACGGGCCAACGCTGTTTGGCACAAGAGCAGCTACAGCAACGGCTCGGGCGGCGAGTGTGTGGAGGTAACGACGCATGATCCCGCCATTACGGGCGTACGGGACTCGAAGGACCCGAACGGCCCGGTGCTCCTATTCCCCTCAACGGCCTGGGCCCACTTCGTCGCAGCTGTACGGCAAGGGGAACTCATCTAGGGACAGTCGTGGGGGAGAACAAGCAGCGCATGCTGGCCGGTGAGTGGTACATCCCCGACGATGCCGAGCTGGGGGCCGACACCGTACGCCGTAGCGAGCTGTGCGCGGCGTACAACGCGGCCGCCCTGTCCGTCCCCGAGGAGCGTCACAGGATTCTGGCGCAGCTGCTCGGCTCGGTGGGGGAAGGGGTACGGATCCGGCCTCCCTCCCAGTGCGACTACGGCTACCACATCCGCATCGGCGCCCGTACGTTCGTCAACTTCGGCGCTGTCTTCCTCGATGCGGCGCCGATCACCATCGGTGCGGAGGTGCAGATCGGGCCCAACGTGCAGCTGCTGACCCCGGTCCACGAGCTGGACGCGGAGCGACGGCGGCCGGTTGGGAAAGAGCGGTCCCGGTGTCGGTCGGTGACAACGTCTGGCTGGGCGGCGGGGTGATCGTCTGCCCCGGGGTGACCATCGGCGAGAACACGGTGGTCGGCGCCGGTGCCGTGGTGGCCAAGGACCTGCCGCCGGGCGTCCTGGCGGTCGGCAACCCGGCCCGGGTCATCCGAACCCTGGACGCGTCGCGGACTGCTTCGCCCCGGCCCTCCGCCACCGCCGACCCCGCCGACCCCGCAGACCTGGGGCGCCCCTGAGCCCGGGCGGTTTATTCGATGGCCGTCCTCCGGCGGGCGGCCTCATCGTGTCCACCATGGATGCACCACAGCAGCAGATCCGCGCGCTCCACACGGAGTCCACGGTCACCGTCTACCAGGCGTACGCTCCCGCGCTCGGCCTCCCCGCGGCTCGGGACGGCCGCTTCCCCGGTGCTTGGAAGCGGGACCGGATGACGTGGATCAAGCCGTCGTTCCTGTGGATGATGTACCGCTGCGCCTGGGGCGTTAAGGAGGGCCAGGAGACCGTTCTCGCCGTCGAGATCACCCGCGAGGGGTTCGAGTGGGCGCTGCGTCACGCGTGCCTGTCCCACTACGAGCCCGGCCTGCACCCCGACCGGGCGGCGTGGAAACGGGAGTTGAGGCGCGCACCGGCCCGCGTCCAGTGGGATCCCGAGCGCGACCTGCGCCTGCGGGCCCTGCCGTATCGCTCGCTTCAGCTCGGGCTCTCGGGCGAAGCCGCTCGGCGGTACGCGGACGAGTGGACGACCGCCGTCACCGACGTGACTCCGCTCGCCCACGAGGTCCACGCCCTGGTGCGCGACGGCGAACTGGACGCCGCGGCCCGGCTGCTGCCCGGGGAAACCCCGTATCCGGCGGGGGAGGATCTCTTGGCACGTGTGCGGGCGTAGAGCGCGTACGGGCATCGGCGCAGCGGATCTGAAGTAGCGGGTGCACGGCGGCCGGGAGCCGGGCGCAGGGGATGGGCGTGGCGGCTGTGGCACGGTCCTGACCAGGGGCGAACGTGCCATGTGGGGCGCTGTCAACTAGTGTGCAGCTCACGGGTTGTTAACGAATCAATGATGTTCCTGCGGTCTGGGATTCACAGTGGTCGGCGAGGATGAGATCGCCGGCAGCGCGCGGGAACGGGGGGAGGCGCAATGACACGACGCGGAACCCTCACGGATGTTGTCGGCGCCCTGATCGCCTTCCTGTTCGCTGCCCTGCTGTGCTCGATGGCCGTCACATGCCCCGTCATCGCCGACTTGCCTGACGGGCGTACCAGCGGTTTCTCCCACGAGACGAAGCCCTTTCCCAAGGACTCGTCCCGGGACGGCCTCGATCCCGAGTACGGGCCCCTGCCGCATCCCAACGGCAGACGGTCGTACGGTCCCCCGACCGCGCACGCGGTCCCTCAGAATCTCCGTCTCTTCTCGGACGTCAGCCGCCGTGGTGGCTTGGCCTTCACCCTGTCCCACGGCCGGCCCACGGCGCATGCGCCACCCTCCGGTCCGCTCGGGCAGCGTCCCGCGGCGCGGCCCGCCGTCCTCCAGGTGTTCCGCCTCTGATCGAACCAGTCGGTGCTCGCACGGCTTTTCCCCACTTCCACCTGCGATCCGATCAGGACGACCCACCACCGCATGCCCGTCGCGGGCGTGCAGGAGGAACACCATGCACATGTTGAAGAAGAACGCCGCTGCCTTTCGTGAGCGGGCTGCCGTGTCGGCCGAGGAGTTCGGCCGTCTTGCGAGTGGTCAGTCTCCGGAGGCGTTGTTCATCACCTGCTCCGACTCCCGGGTGATCCCTTCGTTGA
>NZ_JBQQBW010000073.1:0-34507 GCF_052245415.1 Streptomyces sp. 8N706
TGGAACCCGGCGCCCACCCGACGCGACAGCCGGGCCCTCCGCGTGCACTGGCACAGAAAAAGCCGCACCCCACAGACGCAGAGTCCCCGTCAGTAAACCGACGAGGACTCATGAACGATCGAGGCTAACAGAGTCAGCACCCGACGTTCCTGTGCGGTGAGGGCGGCAATCTTCTCCGACGTTCCGGAGACGGACGGGTGTACCTGATCGAGCGCGGCGCCGATGATGTCATCGGCCAGTGAATTGGCGAGGTAGGTCCCACCGGCGGCCACGGCGTGAATAGCCGCCATGATCGTGGCGCGGCTTCCTGATTTCACCCCCAAGCCGCGCACACCGAGGCGCAATGCGCCCATGACGGAATCCCGGTCCCATTGGTCCGCGAAGGCTACGATCGGAATCCGAGGGGAAACGGAAGTTACCCGTTCGATCCTGTCGAGCACGCGATAGTCATCGGCTATCACGATGAGATCCGGACGTGACTGGCGGATGATGGTCGTCATCCCGACCGAAGGGAACTCTGTTTCTATGACGTCGAGATGCGCATCCCGGCCGACGAGGGAAATAAATCCCGCCCGGCTGAGTTCGTTCCGGTCGAAGATGATGGTTCGCTTTGTCTTGCTCTTGGATTGTGGGGTATGGTCGGCAATGCTATTCGTCATGAGCGCGGCTCCCCAGACGCGTGACAAACGATCCTGAGTTGGATGTCTCAGGTGAATTCTCGCCGGATGTGACAGCAATTCAACTGTCGCACCAACGGCTTGAGCCCGATGGGTCGGCCGCCGTTCCGTGCCCGCATGGAAGCCCATGCGTGCACGTCCATCCCCTCCCTGGTCTGTCCTTGCGTGTGCCCGTTCCTGCAGACCAGGACGATGCTGGTCAACGAGCCTCTCCATCAAGGGCGGCCAGGGGCACGCCCGATGCTTGTGGCTCGAACGTAAGTGCCCCGTGACGCCAACGGTAGCAACAATCGGCTGACAGTTGCTTGTGATCTTGCTCGCGCGTTGCGCTCATGGCCGTCGCCGAGCCGGCGCACCCGTAGGACTCTCGGCTTCCGCTTTCCTGAGGGGGTGCAATGGATAGGAAAGGGCGGACTCATGCAGCTATCACGCTCTATTGCGTACAACAGCTGCAAAGTTCCTCAATGGCTGCATGTATGACGCTCCTCAAACCCTCGGGTCTCCCGCCGGGCGACCGAACAGCCGCCGCAAAAGCCTCACGTCGACCGGTGGGGAGCCACATGGCTGTCCGGTCGACGCGAGGAGAAGGTGCCGCTGCGGTGGAGAGGCGCCGGCTCATTCCTGGTGTGCCGCGGCCGGGCGCTCGCCTTCCTGCGGGTCCTCCAGTGAATCGGTGTGCGCCGTCCGGGAGTTCCTGGTCCAGTAGTGGTACGCCAGAGCTATGGCAGCAATCGCCAGGGGAATGACGATCACGCCACCGCTGAAGGGAATGAGTACCAGGCACAGGAGAGTGCCGATTCCGGCCAGCACGCGTGCCATTCCCCTGAGCAGCCGCACGCCGGCCGCCATGGCTGCGAGGAACGTCATGATGACCAGTGAATTCGGAACCACGAGCAAGGTCTCCGGGCCCCAGTGGGCGAAGTAGCTGACGACGATGCCCGCTCCCGCATAACCGCCGACGGCGAGTACGGCCACCGCCGGGACGCCCCGGGAACTCACCCGCGCCAACGGAGCGGGAAATGCTCCGTCACGGGCCAGGGCATAGCCCAGACGCGACGTGGCGGCCACGAATGCGTTCGCCGTTCCCAGCGCGATCAGCATGGCGATGACAGCGGTCATCACCCCGACCGGACCACCGAATCCGTTGGCCAGGAGACGGGCGATGACCGTGCGGTTCACCTCGTCGTCGCCATAGGTTCCGGTGCTGATCGTCGCGACGACGACACCGACGTAGAGCGCGGTGATGATTCCCACGCTGATCATCGTGGAACGGGGGACGTCCCGCACCGGGTCGCGAAACTCTTCGGCGAGATGCGTGATGGCTTCCCATCCGAAGAAGGCGAAGAAGATGACGACGGCCACGCTGCCCACTTCGGCCATGCCGTGGGGGGCGAAGGGCGTCCAGCTCGCGGCGGTGAACCGTGGGATGGAGACCAGGAATGCCAGGAGCAGCATGGTGGCGACGGTCGCGGCGAACACGAGTTGCAGCCGGCCGCTGATCTTGATGCCACGGAGATTGGAGACCGTGGCGACGGTGATGATCAGCCCGGCGACCAGAAACGTCGCTCCGCGGGACAGGCCCAAGTAGGAGGACCCGTAGTACGCGCCGGTCAGCGCGACCAGGGTCTGTGCCGTGGCGGCGGCGATGAAATAGAACCAGCCGATCACCGTGCCGGCCATGGAGCCGAAGGCCTGGGTGACAAAGGTGGCCGCACCGCCGGCGTTGGGGTAGCGGCTGGCCAGCGCCGCCAGGGTGAGGGCCAGCGGAATGCCGAGAACCGCGTCGAAGACCCAGGCCACGATGGACGCCGGTCCTGCCCGGGTGGCACTGATGGCCGGCAGCAGCAGCACCCCGGCCCCGACGATGGCGCCGACGTAGAGGGCCACGCCCTGCGTGACCGTGATCGTACGACGTAGTGACTGCGTCAACGCCTTTCCTTCCCCAACCGCCGGTTCTGCAAGGGAGCGTAGGCGGGTGCCGCCAGGGAAGTCAACACTTACAATGGGAGTTAATGAGTGTCGCCTACTGTGCTTGAGAGGCAGGCCATGGATGCCGAACGCACACCCCTGCCCCCCGGAGTCGCCCTCCTCCACGCCTTCCTCAACACTCTCGATCTGCGCTCTTTCGTCCGTCATGGAAAGCCGCACCAGGGGGGTGAGCGACTCTCCACACCGGCGGAACTCGTCTCATGGCTCCATGAACAGGGCCTGCTGGGAGCCGATGTCCCCGCCGACGAGAAGGATCTGACCCGTGCGCATCAGCTGCGGACGCAACTGCGCACATCCCTCGAGCGGGCCGAACCCGCCGGCCCGGCCGCCGGCCGGCCGACGCAGGGCGTCCGGCTCGGCTTCCGGCTCGGCGTGGCACCCGGGCAGCCACCCGTTCTGACTCCGGCCGGAACCGGTGTGGACAGTGCGCTCGAGGGCATTGCGCTCCGTGTCGTCGACGCGGTCGCGTCCGGCACCTGGAACCGGCTCAAGATGTGTGAGGCCCCTGACTGCCGGTGGGTCTTCTACGACGGGTCACGGCCGGGGAGAGGCCGCTGGTGCTCCGCCGACCTGTGTGGAAACCGTATGAAGACGCGCGCCTATCGAGAGCGGCACCGGTGACGGATGGCCGTGCCCCCGGTCGTGTGTCCGAGTGCGTACCCGATCGCGCCCACGAAGCCGTACCCGGCGCCGGACCCTCGTGGCGCACGGACCCTCAAGCCGTGTCCCGCACCGCCCGGGAGAGGATGCGCAGCCCCTCGTCCAACTCCTCCGGCGTCACGGTCAGCGGCGGCAGCAGTTTGACGACCTCGCTCCGCGGGCCCGAGGTCTCGATGAGCAGCCCCAGCTCGAAGGCGCGGGCAGCGATCTTCGTCGCCCGGTCCTTGTCGGCGAACTCCAGACCCCAGACCAGGCCACGGCCGCGGTAACCGGCAGCGCTCCGCGGATGCTCGTCGCAAATCGCGCCCAGCGCCTGCTCGACCTGCTCGCCGCGGGCCAGGGTCTGCTTCTCCATCTGGCTGTCGTTCCAGTAGGTGTTCAGGGCCGCGGCGGCCGTGACGAAGGCCGGGTTGTTGCCGCGGAAGGTGCCGTTGTGCTCGCCCGGCTCCCAGATGTCCAGCTCGGGCTTGAAGAGGGCCAGTGACATCGGCAGGCCGTAACCGCTGATGGACTTGGAGACGGTGACGATGTCCGGCACGATGCCCGCCTCCTCGAAGGAGAAGAAGGGGCCGGTGCGTCCGCAGCCCATCTGGATGTCGTCGACGATCAGCAGCATGTCATGGCGCTCGCACAGGTCGGCCAGGCCACGCAGCCACTCCGGGCGGGCGACATTGATGCCGCCCTCGCCCTGGATCGTCTCGACGATCACGGCGGCCGGATGGTTGAGGCCGGAGCCCTGGTCCTCCAGCAGCCGCTCGAACCACAGGAAGTCCGGCACCCGGCCGTCCAGATAGTGGTCGAAGGGCATCGGGGTGCCGTGCACCAGCGGGATACCGGCGCCCGCGCGCTTGAAGGCGTTGCCCGTCACGGCGAGCGCGCCCAGTGACATGCCGTGGAAGGCGTTGGTGAAGGAGACGATCGCCTCGCGGCCCTTGACCTTACGGGCCAGCTTCAGCGCCGCCTCGACGGCGTTGGTTCCCGTCGGCCCCGGGAACATGACCTTGTACGGCAGGTCGCGCGGACGCAGGATCGTGTGCTGGAACGCCTCCAGGAAGGCCCGCTTGGCCGTGGTGGACATGTCCAGGCCGTGGGTCACGCTGTCGCGCTCGATGTAGTCGATCAGAGCCCGTTTCAGCACCGGGTTGTTGTGACCGTAGTTCAGGGAACCCGCCCCGGCGAAGAAGTCGAGGTAGGTGCGGCCGTCCTCGTCGTACATATGGCTGCCCCGCGCGCGGTCGAAGACGGTCGGCCAGCCGCGGCAGTAGCTGCGCACCTCCGATTCCAGGGTCGCGAAGATATTCGGCTCGGGCGGGGTTCTGGTCACGGCGGGCTCCTGGGTGGTGAGTGGCGTGGGGGAGAAGAGTTGTGGAGCCGACCGCCTGGCGGCGGTGCGTCGGCTCAGGAGGAGGCGCTCGTCGGTCGGCTCTCCGGGGGCGCGAAGACGACCACGACACGCAGGTCATCGGTGATGTCGGTGAATCGGTGGGGTACTTCCGCGGGGACGTACGCAACAGATCCCGGTCCGACCGGGCGGCGCTCGTCGCCCGCCACCATGGTGGCCCGGCCGGCGAGCACGACGTAGAGCTCGTCCTCGGCGTGCGGCTGTTGCGGATCATGCTCGTCAGCCGCCAGCCGGTAGACCCCGGCGCTCATGTCCGGCACCCGGAGGAACTCCAGATACCGCTCGCCCGCGGGCTCCCGTTCTCCGTCGTCTGGCTCGAAAACCTGGAATCGGCGGTCATTCGGCACGTTGGTGACCTTCATATCCGGAGGGACAACTCACTGTGGTAGCCGGTGAAATGTTCTGTTCCCGCAGCATTCTCGGCCGCTGGATAGAAACCTTCGAAGAAATCGACGTAGTCGCTGCACAGCGCCCGTAGTACGGGGGCGATCTCGCGTCCCAGCTCGCCTGCCGCCTCCCGGACTCCCACGGCGGTCATCATCGTGGTTTCCGCCGTCGCGAGCGCCGACAGCGCGGCGGCGAGCCGGCTGTGCCGCATGGCCTCCCGGACCTGGTCGATGACCGTACGGGGGTCGTCGCCCCGGTCGGACTGCCAGAGAATCACGCGCACCGACTGGCAGCCGATGACCCGCCGTCGTGGCACCAGCTCCAGGGGGGCGTCGTCCAGGCGTCGTTCGGTTTTCCGAAACGGCACGGTCCAGCGGGACAGGTCCTCCTCCGGGACCGGATTCACCAGCGGACCGTCTCCGCTGAGGTCCCAGGACCAGGCCAGGATGTGCAGCGGGGCTTCCTCATCCGCCACGCGGCGCAGCATCACACGGCTGCCGGTGGTGAGCCGCAAGCGGGTGAGCGTGACACCGCGTTCTTCGGCGGTCGAGGAGAAGGTGAGGGGAACCGGCTGGAGTTCCCGCGTGACCTCACGCAGCACGGTGAAGGGCTGCGGGCCCGTCAGACCGTACTCATCGGACGACGGGCCGCTCGCGGTTGCCGCGAACTGGTCGAATCCGCCGCGGGACAGCAAGGGCATGGTATTTCCTCCGCAGATAGGGGCGACATCGAGCGAATGCCGGGGGAGATGGCTACGGCTTTTCCGTCAGCGGTTTCCCGGGGCGTAGCGCAGCCAGCAGAGCCGAGCCCGCGAGAACCGCCACCGGGATGAGAACAGCGGTACCGAGGAAGGGCAGCAGCGGCAGATACGCTGCCAGAGCCGCCACACCCAGGCCGCGCCGGCGGCCGTCGCTCGCGCGGACGGCCGCGGCGGCCACGGTGAGAAAGACCGCGCAGGCCATGGCGTTCGGCACCGCGAGGGCGTCCGTGGCGGACAGCTGACCGCCCTGCACCAGAGCGACCCCCGCCATGGCCACGGCACCCAGCACGGCCGCGGCCCCGCCGACCGCCCGGCCGGACTGGGGGCGACTGCTCGTCAGCCCTGCCGCCAGCTGCGCGGCGCCGCGAATGTTGTTCACACAGAAGGACACAGCGACCAGCGCCAGGCCCGCGGCCACCGCACGGCCCGGCCCGCTCCCGCTCAGTTCCGGCAGGGCCAGACCCGCGACCGTACGGTCCGTACCGACCGACGGCGCCGCCCACAGCACACTCCCGTACAGGATGCCGACGGCGGCCACGCCTCCGAGCGGGCCCAGCAGACGCCGCCTGCCCGTGGCCGGAGCCAGCCGCGAGGCCGCCTCCCATCCGACCACGACGAAGAACTGGAGCGCTGCCGCCTGCCCGACCGGGACCAGCCCCCCGGCGGATGGGGAGGCCGGTCCCGGTACGGGGCCCGACCCCAACGCCAGGGCCGCGACCAGGAGGACCAGGATCGCGCCGAACACCACCAGGGGCGCCGCCTTTCGGCTCGAGGGTGCCAGCGCCACGGCGAGCGCGAGGACCCCCGCCGCCGCCCATCCGATGAAGCCGCCCGCGCCCGCCCCGCCCTGGTCCGGCCCCAGTGCCTGGGCGAGGAAACCGGCGGCCACCAGCGCGACCACGATCTGACCCGCCGTGATGCCGAGGACGTAGTAGCACCGGATCGCCCGGCCCTGTACCTCTCCGAGCACCTCGTCGGTCAGCGGGACGGCTCCCTTGCCGGCACCGGGAGCCTGGGCGGCGCTGGTCAGGGCCGCCACCAAAAGGGCGCCCGCGACAATGTGGTAGCCCCACCCGAGCAGTGCTTCCGTGCCATGGGCGGCCTTGGCCGTCCAGGGCAGAAAGAGCGCGCCCACACCGAGGACGTTCACCGCCAGTGCCGGCCCGGGCCGAGTGGGCACGCCGGTCATTACCGCTCCTGGAACAGACGTCGGTAGCCCTGGGCGATGTGCTGCCCGCCCGGGACCAGGGCCTGCCCCTGCTCCGGCCACGCGACGCCGTCGAAGGTGACGGCCATGCCCAGTTGTTCGCCGACGTGCCGGGACCAGACGGGCATGAGGGGCGCCGACACCGCGGCCACGACTCCGAGCAGTTCGGCGTGGGACGCCAGCACCGCCGCGGCGTCCGGCCGTTCGGCGGGCGGGGTCTCCCGGTACTGCCGCAGATCCTCGGATGCCCGGGTCACCGCATCGGTCAGCCGTGAGGCGGCACCCCGGAGCGAGAAGTCGTCCGGCTCGAGGGCGCCGGCCATGTCCTCGGGCAGCTGTTCGGCGAGGCTCCGCACGGCGGCCGGCCAGTCAGCGCGGTCGGTCCCGGGCACCACCGAACCGTGCTCCTGCGCCAGCAGGGAGACGACCGAGGCGGCCCAGTCCTCCAGCTGCCCCACGAGGAGCGTGTTGACCGTACGGTCGAAGTCGGCCAGCCGGAAGTCGGTCTTCGCCTCCTCCGGCGCGGTCAGGCACAGATGGAGCCGGACCGCGTCCGAGGGCACCTCGCGCAGGAAGTCGAATCCCCAGATCGCATGGCCGCGACTGGTGGAGAATTTGTCGCCCTCCAGCGTGTAGAACTCATTGCTCATCACATATTTGGGCGTGATGTAGTCGCCGAGTCCCAGCAACAGAGCGGGCCAGAGCACCGCGTGGGAGAAGCTGCAGTCGAAACCGATGAAGTGGACCAGCTCGGTCTCCTGGTCCTTCCACACCTTCTGCCACTCATCGGGCTTTCCGAGCGCGGTGCCGTGTGCGGCTGTCGCGGCGATATAGCCGAAGATCCCGCTGAACCACGTGTCGAGAACATGGCCCTCCCACCCTTCCAGTGGGACGGGAATGCCGTAGTCAGCCTCGCGGCTGATCGGGACCACCGGCAGACCGTGTTCGATCATGCCCTTGCAGAATTCGAGCACCCGCTTCCGCCAGGGGCTCTCGGCGTAGAGGGCCGACAGCCGCTCCGCGAAGGGCGCCAGCGGCACGACCAGCCGCGGGGCGCTGCGGAGCTCGGGCTCGCCGCCGCAGGTCACGCAGTGTCCGTCCACCACGCCCCCGGGCTCCTGCGGGTAACCGCACTCCTCGCAGTACGTCCCGTCGCTGGGAGCCGCGCAGAAACGGCAGCGGCCGCGGATGTACGCCTCGTAGATGAAGCCGTCACAGGTGCGGCAGTACGTCGTGGGCAGCTCCTGTTCGGTGATGACGCCGTTCTTCCAGAGCTGCAGAAAGTGCTCGTGCACCAGGGAGTCGTGCTTCGGCTCCCGGTGCGGGTGTTCGTAATAGTCGGGCAGCATGCCGGCCAGGGCGAGCGTCTGCTCGATACGGCTGGTGTAGCGGAAGGCGGTCGTGCGTGCGTCCCAGCCCAGTTCGGTGCCCCGGCGCGGCACATAGCAGGAGTGGTCGTCCGTATAAGCGACGTAGCTCACGGGGACACCACGCGCCACGAGGTAACGGCGCAGTACATCGGCCCCCATGAAAGGTCCTGAAAGGTGTCCCAGGTGGAGGTCACCGTTGGGATTCGGCGGAGCGCAGGTGATCAGTACCTTCTTGGACATGGGTGTGTCGTCCTTTCCACACAAAAAAGGGGCGGCCTTCGGATGCGCTACTCGGCGCGTCGTTGATCGGCCGTACGCAGGGGAATGGCCGCGGAGGCCGGCGCGGTCCGGGGGTGACCCCCGTTCTCGGCAGGCCTGCTGACGACCTGTCCCGCGGGGACGCGGGAACGGCCGGGGAGCGAGGTCATCACCACGGCCTTGGCGCCGATCATGCTGTCCGTGCCGATCTCTACGGGGCCCAGGACGCACGCTCCCGTACCCACGACCACACCGTCTCCGATCGTGGGGTGGCGCTTGGCGCCGGCTCCGCGCGTCGCGTCGTGCCACCATCCCACCGAGCCGAGAGTGACCAGGTGGTACAGCATGACGTCGTCACCGATACGGACCGTTTCGCCGATCACCACTCCGCACCCGTGGTCGATGAAGAACCGCCGGCCGATACGGGCTCCGGGGTGGATGTCGATGCCACCGGAGACGAAGCGGCCCAGCATGGAGACGGCCCGGGCGGCGACCCGGTGGTCCCGGACGTACAGCGAGTGCGCGGCGCGGTACAGCCACAGAGCGTGCAGATGCGGATAGAGCAGCACCTCGAACGGGCTCGTCACGGCCGGATCCTTGTCGCAGACGACCTGGACGTCCTCGCGGGCGCGCCGCAGCGCCGTCCGCAGGGCGCCGCTCTTCCGCGGTTCTCGGCCACCTTCCTTCTCGGATCTCGTCCTGGTGAATCGCCAACGGGACAGTGGAGTCATGTCGATGCCCTACATATGCCGGTAGCGCCGGCTGATCGGTCGGGGCTCTCCGGCCGCGAAACGGCCTGGGCGGTAGGGGACGAGTTCGGGTTGCTCCGCACCCGACGCCAGTTCGGCGGCGACGGCACGACCCACCGCCGGGGCCGTCTTGAAGCCACCACCGTTGAATCCTGTGGCGAGATAGAGCCCCGGGTGTCGGGCCGTGGGGCCGATGAGAGCGCGGCCGTCGGGCGTGTAGGCCTCGCAGGCCAGGGCAGCCGCGGTGACCGGGGCGGTCATGATGCCCTGGAGGCGGGGCGCGGCGAGTCTCCGCCCCGCGGCGATCTCCTCCGGACGTACGGGTGCGTGGTCCGCTCCCTGCCGGCCGTCGAGCGGGACCCGGAACAGCAACCGGCCGGGCCCGTCGGGACGGAAGTACGTCCCCGCGGTGTCGTCGATGACCATGCACAGACCGTCCGCGCCGGGGATCGTCGAGGAGTCCGCCACCGCCCAGCCGACCTGCTGTGTGCGGAGCGGCAGACCCGCGGCGCCCGGCGAACCGGTGCCGTCGCCGGCGGCGGGAAGGACTCCCGCCCTCGCGCAGAGCGCGGCGGATCCCGTACCCGCGGCGACGACGGTGTGGTCCGCGAGGACCGTTTCGCCGTCCATGACCGCCCCGGTGATCCGGTCATCCGTACCGCACAGCTCCGCGTCGGCCCGGCCTGTCACGACCACGGCACCGCGTGCGCGTGCGCGCTCCACCAGTGACGCGGTGGTGAGCGCCGGATCCGCGTAGCCGCTGCGGGGCTCGTAGGCGACCGCCCCCACCCCGTCGAGGTCGAGAGCCTTGTGCAGGGGAGCGAACTCATCGGGCGTGAGCACGGTGGTCTCCACCCCGAGACCGGTCAACTCCGCGACGGCGCCGGGCAGAAGACCGGCGTGCTCCTCGTCGACGAGGAACGCGAAGCCGGTACGCCGGAATCCGCAGTCACCGCCGATGAGGTCCGGCCAGTGCTCGAAGGTCTCCATGCTGAGCGCGGCCAGCCGGGCGTCGTGCGGATCGCTGTGGTGCATACGCACCTGGCCGGCCGAATTGCCGGTCGCGCTCCGCTCGAAGGCTCCGGCCCGGGACAGCAGCGCCACGCTCACACCCGCCGCCGCGAGGTGGTAGGCGATACTCGCGCCGACCACCCCGTCGCCGATGACGGCGACGTCGGCTGTCCGGGCCATCAGGAGGCCTTTCGGGGGCCGGCGGTGAACTCGAGCGGCAGGTGGCGCAGACCGCGGAAGGAGAGGTTGGGCTGCCATTCGAGCTCGCCGTCGCCCAGCCGCAGATCGCCCATGCGCCGCAGGATGGTGGCGAAGGAGAGCTCGCCCATGATGCGGGAGATCTCCGCACCCGGGCAGTAGTGGATGCCATGGCTGAAGGACAGGTGCCGGTTGTCGGCGCGGGTGATGTCCAGCTTGTGCGGCGCATCGTAGGCGTTCGGGTCGCGGTTGGCCGCGCCGAGCATCACCAGCACCTTGTCGCCCTTGGCGATCCTGGCGCCCCGGATGGTCATGGGCTCCGTGGCCATGCGGCCCACCAGGTGCAGCGGGCCGTCGTAGCGCAGGAACTCCTCCACGGCCGAGGGCATGAGGTCCGGCTGCGCGCTGAGGAGCGCCATCTGGTCCGGGTTGCGCACGAGGGCCAGCAGGCCGTTGCCGATCAGGTTGAGGGCGGTCTCCAGACCGGCGAACATGACGACGATGCAGGTGGCGACCAGGTCGTCGCCCTCCAGCGGGTTCTCGTCACGCCCGACCAGCGAGGACAGCAGGTCCTCCTGCGGTTCGGCCCGCTTGCGCTCGCCGAGGTCGGTGAAGTACTCGCGCATGGCCAGCACGGCGTTCTGACCGCGCTCCAGGTCGGTGATCGGGACATTCGCCCCGCCGGCGTTGATGGCGGCGACGAAATCGGCCGTCCAGTTCTTGACCTTGTTCCGGTCCGCTTCCGGAATACCGATGAGTTCGGAGTTGAGGATGACCGGCAGATGGTAGCCGAGGTCCTGGATTCCGTCGCACTCGCCGCGCTCGATCACGCCGTCGATGAGGTCGTCGACGACCTTCTGGATCTTCGGGCGCATCTGGTTGGAGAGCCGGACGCTCATCCCCCGCTGAACGGGGCGGCGCAGCCGGGTGTGGCGGGGCGGGTCGTTGTAGAGCATCATCCGCCGACGCATATCCGCCCACGCCTGGAACCTGGTCTCCTCGCTCTCGCTGAGGTGGCCGAGGAAGGCCGAGGTGCGGTCGGAGGAAAGCTTCTCGGGATGGTTCAGAGCCTCGAGCACATCGTCATTGCGCAGCAGCAGCCACGACCCCAGATGCTCGTTCCACCACACCGGTTCCTTTTCCCGGATGACGTCATAGACGGGGTAGGGGTCCGCCATGATGTGGGGCTGCAACAGGTCGTTGTACGACTGTGTGTCCGTCACCTTCGCAGAAGTCGACACTTCTTCTCCCATCGTTACGGCTCTTTACGGCTCGACGGTGTCTGCGGAATTCGACGGCTGTGCACCCGGCTGTGCACCCCACCACAGAGAGAGAAAGACGAACGGCTCGTCGCTGTCGTTCCTCAGCAAGTGCTTCTCATGCGGCGGAATGAAGAGTGTGTCGCCGAACTTGACGATGCGCCGCTCCCCGGAAATCTCGATCTCTCCCGATCCCGAGATGACATAGAACAGCTCCGACTCACCGTCGGGGTTGATGTGCTCGGTCATCGTGGACTTGGGAGGAACGATCACCCAGGCTCCGCCCTCGTACGGCTCGTCGGCGCCGTCGAACCGCGGCAGACGCTGTGCTTTGGTGTTGTAGGACGGCTCGAACGTCAGGTCCGCCGGCTCCCAGCTGTGAATGTGCATCCCTTTTTCCTCTTCCTGGGTCAGGGCACGAGCGCTTTACTGAGGCTGTCCGCGACGGCGGCGGCGCGCAGTGAGACGAGGCTGAACGATCCGGCGTCACCGAGGCCGTGAGTGGTCTCGCAGAGCCCGTTCAGGTAGATGGGCGGAAGCTCCTCGCCCGGGCCCGGCAGCACGCGGTAGTCCCGGCCGATCCGTGCATGCCGCAGGGGAGTGCGCCCGACGAAGGGCTGAATCGGGGAGAGCAGGCCCGGCAGGAAGTTCTCGCCCTCCTCGTCCGTCAGATCGATGAATCCGGTGGCCACGATGACGAAGTCCGCCTCGAAGGAGCTGACGCCGCCGAGATGGCGCTCGCACAGCTCCAGGGTGACGCCGGTCTCCCCGCACCGGGCATCCAGGATGTCGGTGTTGCGGACCAGCTGGATCTGGTAGTCACCGTCCAGGTGCTGCTCATAGAGCTTGGCGTGATAGGCGGTGAGGACGTCCATGTCGGCGGCCGAGTAGTTCGTGTACCGGAGCTGACGGTCCAGATCCGCCTTCGATTCTGCGGAGGCATCGAAGTAGTAGTCGATGTAGTCGGGGAAGAAGACCTCGGCCGTGAACGGGCTGAGATCCTTCTGCCGGTATCCGAAACCCCTCAGGACATTGGTGATGCGGCTGTTCGGGAACCGCTGCGCCGCGTCAAGGCATATCTCGGCCGCCCCCTGGCTGCCGCCCACGACAGCGATACGCGCGCCGGGGACCGCGGCTATCTCGTCGACCCGGTTCAGATACCGCGTGTAGTGGAAGACCCGGTTGTCGTCGAGCCCCTTGAGCGGGGGCGGGAAGTAGGGCGGGCGCCCCGGGGCGACCACCACCGAACGGGAGCGGATCCGCCGGCCGTCCACCAGCCGCACTTCGGCGCCACCGCCATCCGGGAGCAGCTCGACGCTCTCCGCCTGCTTCCCGTACTGCACCTGATCGTCGAACTGACGGGCAGCCCAGGTGACATAGCGCGCATAGTCCTTGCGCAAGGGGAAGGGCAGATTCAGATTGAGGAACTCGAAGAGCCGGCCCTCTTCGTGCAGATAGTTGATGAAGCTGTACCGGCTCCGGGGGTTCCGCGGGGAAACCAGGTCACGGACCGGGTGGTGCTGGATATCGGATCCGCTGAGCAGCATCCCCGCCTGCCAGGCCGGGGAGTCCTGTCCTTCGATGAACGTGACGTTCAGATCGGGGTGAAGTTCCTCCAATGCGATTGCGAGCGCGATGTTGGAAGGACCGAAGCCGACTCCGATCACATCTGCATCAAAAGATCCCATTCAGGGGTCCCCCATCCGCTTGAAGATATTGCCAGGCCCCATCAAGCTCTCGACCGCAGTAACTCTACGAGTCCGGATTTGGCCCCGTCTTCGTTCTTATGAGGCGGATCAGGTCAACTCCTGAAGCGACTACCGGCGGATACGGGTCCACCACCGTCGAGCAACGGCCGCCGAAATCTCCCTCAGGAGTGGAGGAGGCCGGTGTACGGAAGGGCGCGGGCACCCGCCGAGGAGAGTGCGGAGCGCGCGGGCCTCCGCGACTGTCCTGGTCGCACTCCTCGACGAGCGGCGGTGACAGCACGATTCGCCATGGACACGGGACGGGGGCCGGGAAGCCGGATGTCTCCGGTGCGGTCGTGGGGCATGCGGTCGCTGTACAGCTGTACATTGGCAGCCTCGTCCGCACATGGGCAGCCTCTCCCGCCGTCGGCGAGAGCGATCCGGAACAGCGATCCGGAGGTGTCCGGCTATGCCGCAGGTGAAAGACCCTCACCAGGGGGTGCACAGCGAGCAGGGCGCCCTGCGGGGCGAGCATCCGGGCAGATCGCGGGACCCGGTGATCAAGGCAGTCGATCTGGCCTGGCTGGAGTTCACCAAGCCCGATCTGGACTCGGCGGAGGTCTTCGCCCAGGATTTCGGCTTCTCCGTGGCCCTACGGACCCCCGAGCGGCTCCATCTGCGCGGGACTCGTCCCGGGCCGCCGTGTCTGGTGATCCGGTGCGGCCCGGTCTCCCGGTTCACCGGCCCGGCGTTCCGCGCTGCCGACCGCTCCGACCTCGACCGGCTGGCCCGTGCAACCGGCAGCCGGGTGTACGCCCTGGCCGAGGAATGCGGCGGCCATGGGGTCACCCTGCGGTGCCCCTCGGGTTTTCCCGTACGCGTCGTGCACGGCCGGCGCGAGCTGCCGGAACTGCCCGGCCAGCGGCCGCTTCCCCTGAACATCGGCCGCGCCCCCGTACGGGTCAACGCCCCCCAGCGGCCTGCCCGGGAGCCCGCGCGGATCGAGCGCCTGGGGCATGTGGTCCTCCAGACTCCGTGGTTTCGCAGGGCGCTGGACTGGTACCTGGACACCCTCGGACTGATCGTCAGCGACTTCCTCTTCCTCCCCGGCCGGCGCGACCGCGGACCCACCATGGCCTTCCTGCGCTGCGACCGGGGCGGCGAGCCCGCCGACCACCACACCCTCGCCATGCACCTGGGGCCGGGGACGGGATATGTGCACTCCGCGTACCAGGTCGCGGATCTGGACGCGCTGGCGGCGGGCGGCGCATACCTCGCCGAGCGCGGCTACCGGCGCTCCTGGGGCATCGGGCGGCACATCCAGGGCAGCCAGATCTTCGACTACTGGCGCGACCCGGACCGGCTGATGCTCGAGCACTTCACCGACGGCGACCTCTTCGACTGCGGCGTCGAGCCGGGCTGGGCGCCGATGTCCGCGTCCGGCCTGGCCCAGTGGGGGCCGCCCGCCACGCGCGACTTCCTCGGTACCGCGCCCTCCCGCGACCGGCTCCGCAGCGCGCTCGCGGCCTTGCGCGAGGACAACGAACTCGATGTCGCCCAGTTGCTGGGCCTGTTGAAGGCGATGAGCTCGTGAGCATTGATGTGATCCGCAGCGCCGACGGGTGGTGGGTGGCGCGCGACGGGCACGGCGTCCGTGTCGAGACCGCGGGGACCACCACCGCCGAACTCCTCGCCGACCGCGCCGCGGTCGGCAAGGCCGCCGACCGTATCGCGGGAGCGGAGGACACCGCGGACCGGGTCCCGGTCGCGGAGCTGGATGTGCTCTCGCCGGTGACCGCTCCGTGCCGGCTGGTGGCGCAGATGGTGAACTACCGCAGCCACGCCCGGGACGCGGGCTTCGGTGACGACGTGCCGCCCACCTTCTTCCGCAAGTCGTCCGGCTCGATCAGCGGCCCCCGCGACGACATCCTCCGGCCGCCGCACGTACGGCTGCTGGACTACGAGATCGAGCTGGGCCTGGTGATCGGGGCGGAGCTGCCGACGGGCGTCGAGGTGACCCGGGCCGACCTCCCCCGCTACGTCGCGGGGCTGGTCGTGGCCAACGACGTCAGCGCGCGCGACATCCAACTCGTCCAGGGGCAGTTCTACGAGGCCAAGTCCTATCCCACCTTCACCCCGACCGGCCCGCACCTCACCCTGTTGGAGCCGCAGGAGTTCGACCGGCTGATCGATCTGCGCCTCCAACTGTCGGTGAACGGGGTGCTGCGCCAGGACCGCACCCTCGCCGACATGATCGTGCGCCCCGCGCGCGCTCTGAGTCTGCTCGCGCGCTTCCAGCAACTGGGCCCCGGCGACCTGCTGTTGACCGGGACACCGGGCGGCACGGCGCTCAAGGCCCCGCCGAAGCCCGTCGAGAAGCTGGGAGCGCTGCTGCCGCCGCGGGTGCGGTGGAAGACGTTCTTCGCGCGGGCGGAGAAGAACCCCGCGTATCTGCGCCACGGCGATGTCGTCACGGCTCGTATCGCCACTCCGGACGGCGCGCTGGACCTGGGGGAGCAGAGGACGATGGTACGGGGCCCGAGCTGACGGCCCCGGGCGCCCGCCCGTGCCGACCGGGCCCGTTGGCATCACTCCCGTGCCGACCGGGCCATCGGTGTCACTCCCGCGCGACCGGGCCCCTTCGGTGTCACTCCCGCGCCGACAGGCGCCCGTCGGCGTAATTCCGCGCAGCGAAGGCTCACTTCCGCCGCATCCGTCACCGGCCGTCACCGGTCCCCGCTGCCTCCGGCACCGGGTCCGCCGCGTCGCGCAGCGCCGCGAACGCCGAGCGCAGCAGCCGCTCCGCCGTGGTGGGGGTCTTCTCCCGTTCGGACAGCGCGGCGTAGGCGGCCAGCGCGCTCCGCATCGCCCCGGCGAAGGCCCGCGCCAGCACGCCCGTACGGAGCCGGACGTCACGGTCGTCGCCGGCCCGGGACGCCAGGCGCTCGGCGAGGACCACTTCGATGCCGTCCTCGAACTGCACCAGGAGGGTGACGGCGCTCTGCTTCGGGACGGGAAGGTTCCGCGCGGGCGGGCCACTGAAGAGCACGCCCGGGTCGCCGTGCTCGGCGAGGGTGTTCAGTATGGCGTTCAACACCGCGGCCGGGTCGGACTCTTCGGCGGGGCGGGCGCGGATGTGCTCCTGGAGCAGGGGGATCAGGTCGAGGATCTCGCCACGGATGAGGTCTTCCTTGGAAGGGAAGTAGCGGAAGAAGGTCCGTTCCGTCACGCCCGCGGCCGATGCGATGTCGCGCACCGTCGTCCGCTCGTAACCGCGCTCCTCGAACATCTGGTGGGCAGCCCGGTGCAGCGCCTGCCGGGTTGCCTCCTTGTGCTGTTCCCGTCGCCCCAGCTGTGCCATGCGGTGATTATCCCTTCGCCAGGCCGTGGTTGAGCCCGGCCGGTGTGGCGTACGCCTCACTCGAACAAATCTGTCATGACTGACACTTGGAGTACCGTGTCAGGCATGACAGTTTTACGGGTGCGGCCTCGGCGGAAGGTCGCCGTACTGGCGGTGGCCCTCGTACTGGTGGGGCTCGGCGTTGCGGAGACGGTGACCCGCAGTCAGCTCAGTGGGCGGTTCACGGATCGGCTGAGCGAGAGGCTGCACGCGGACGCCGACGTGGACCTGGGTGTCACCCCCGTCCTGGTGCGGCTCGCCCAAGGCTCCATTCCCGAGGTGCGTGTGAGTGCGGAGGGCGCCACGTTCCGGCAGTTCTCCGGTCTCTCCTTCCAAGCCGAGCTGGACAGCGTGCGTCGCGCGAACGGGCGGCTGGCGATCGGCCGCACGCAGGTGCGGGCCCTGGCGTCCGAGGCAGCGCTCACCGACTCGGCCGGTCGCATCGCGCGCGGCGGCGGAGGAGGAGGCGGCCTGGCGGGCGGTGCGGGTGCGGAGGGCGGCGCCATGGCGGTGATGTCGGTGCCCGAGCAGGACGCGCTCGTCCTGCAGGCCGGACCCAAGGGCGGCATCGAGCTCGGCATCCGCCCGGAGCTGGACGGCGACACGATCCGCCTGAAGCAGGCGGGTGCGACGTTCCGGGGCACTCCGCTGCCTCCGGCGCTCACCCAGCGCCTCACACAGCGGATCCCCGACTCCATCCCCCTCTCCGACCTCCCGCTCGGCCTCGAGCCCGAATCGCTCGAGGTGACCAGCGGCGGCGTCCGCGTGGGCCTCAAGGGTGACCACGCGACCGTCAAGAGCTGAATCCCCTGAATCCCCGGACATACGCCGGAACTGACGTTTCGTCATTTCGGCGCGGCGTCGGAACGCGCTCCCACCGACCGGACACGACCCCGTACCCCGACGCCGGCGACCCCGGGCCGCTCCTTCTCCCCCGAGGGCCCGACTCACCACCGTCACACCGCCATACCGTTCGAGGAGCCTCTCCGTGGCAACCCTGCTCTACCGGATCGGGCGTGGCGCCTACCGCCACTGCCGATTGGTCCTGACCCTCTGGCTGGTCACCCTCGCCGTCGTCGCCGGCTGTGCCGGCGCGTTCGGCAGCCGGCTCGACAACGACTTCACCATCCCGGGCTCCGAGTCCCAGCGGGCGCTCGACTCCATGGCCGAGAGCTTCCCCGCGGCTGCGGGCACCAGTGCGCAGCTCGTCTTCAGCGCACCCGAGGGCACGCGGGTCATGGACCAGCGGTACGCCGCCGCCCTGGAGAAGACGTTCGCCGCGGCGGGGAAGGCCCCCGAGGTGGCCGCCGTCGTCCGGCCGCAGCAGGCAGGCACGGTCTCGAAGGACGGGACCACGGCGCTGGCCCAGGTGAACTACCCCGTCGACCGCTCGGCCCTGGACGAGGACACCCTGGACGCGCTGGAGCGCACCGTCGCACCCGCCGAGGAGGCCGGGCTCACGGTGGCCGTCGGCGGCCAGGCGTACGGCAATGGCGTGGTGTCGGTCAGCGCCCTCGAACTGCTCGGTGTGGTGGTGGCGCTGGCCGTCCTGGCGCTCACCCTCGGCTCGCTGCTCGCCGCGGGGATGCCGCTGCTCAGCGCGTTCGTCGGGGTGGCGGTCGGGCTGTGCGGGCTGCTGGCGCTCTCGTCGGCGGTCAGCGTCTCCTCGACGGCCCTGACGCTCGCGCTGATGCTCGGGCTCGCGGTCGGAATCGACTACGCGCTGTTCATCCTCTCCCGGCACCGCGGCCAGCTCGCGCGGGGTATGGACCCGCGGGAGTCGGCCGCGGTGGCCAACGGTACGGCGGGCAGCGCCGTTGTCTTCGCCGGGGCCACCGTGGTCATCGCGCTGGCGGGCCTGTCGGTGGTGCGCATCCCGTTCCTGACCGTCATGGGGCTCAGCGCCGCGGGTGCCGTCGCCATCGCCGTGCTGGTGGCGACCACGCTGCTGCCCGCCGTGCTCGGCCTCGCGGGCGGGCGTCTGGCACCCGGGCCGGGTTCGCGTGCGGCGCGCCGGGCCGAGCGTGAGCGCGCCGCCGAAGCCGAGGAGTTGTACGGGAAGCCGGCGGCCGGCGACGGGGCGGCGGATTCGGGCGTTCCGGCGGCCGGGGCGGAGGGCGCCGCGACGGTGGCCGACGGCCGTCCGGCGGACGCGGCGGCCGCCACGGGCGGCGAGCGCTGGACGCGTCTGGTCATCCGCAGGCCGCTGGTGACCGTGATGGCCGTGGCCGCCGCGCTTCTGACGGTCGCCGTGCCCGCCATGGATCTGCGGCTCGCCCTCCCCGACAACGGCGGCGCGGCCGAGGACACCTCGCAGCGCAGGGCGTACGACACGATCACGGACGCTTTCGGCGCGGGCTTCAACGGCCCGCTGCTCGTCCTCGTCGAGACCGGGACGCCAGGCGCGGGCGGAGAGCGGACCGCCGGGGGGATCGCGGGCCAACTGCGTGACCTGCCCGGCGTATCCGCCATGGGGAAGCCCCAGTACGACCCGGAGTCGGGTGACGCGGTGGTCCAGATCGTGCCCGGGGGCGGCCCTCAGGACGAGGCCACCGAGGAGCTGGTGCAGCGCATCCGTGACCGGGTCCCCGGCATGGAGCGGGAGTCCGGCGCCGAGATCTCCGTGACGGGCACCACCGCGGTCGGTATCGACGTCTCGGACCGGCTGAGCGAGTCGCTCGTTCCCTTCGCCGCCGTCGTGGTCGGGCTGTGTCTCGTGCTGCTCCTGCTGGTGTTCCGTTCCGTCGCCGTGCCCGTCAAGGCGACGCTGGGCTTTCTGCTGTCGGTCGCCGCGTCATTCGGTGCCGTGGTCGCGGTCTTTCAGTGGGGCTGGCTCGCCGACCTGCTCGGGGTGGCGCGCACAGGCCCCGTGGTGAGTTTCCTCCCGGTCGTTCTCATCGGTGTCCTCTTCGGCCTCGCGATGGATTACGAAGTGTTCCTCGTCTCCAGCATGCGTGAGGAATGGATACGGACGGGGCAGGCCCGGAAGGCCGTTGTGCTGGGCGCCCGCCGGGCGTCGCGCGTGGTCACCGCGGCAGCGCTCATCATGTTCTTCGTCTTCGCGAGTTTTGTGACGACGGAGGACACCTTTGTGAAACCGATCGCCTTCGCGCTCGCCTTCGGCGTACTCGTCGACGCATTCCTGGTCCGTATGACCTTCGTACCCGCCGTACTGGCGCTTGTGGGCCGTGGTGCCTGGTGGCTGCCGCGTTTTCTGGACAGGCTGCTGCCCGACCTGGACATCGAGGGAGAACGGCTCCACACGGTGGGGCAAAAGAATTCCGGGGGAAATGCGGAAGGTGGAATTCCGAATTCCGCCGAATCGGCTGTTCGCGGTGGCGAGTAGCCGGAATTTACCATTCGATTAACTGGGCCGCACTGCTGTGTGACGGAATTCTCGGCCCATGAAGTTGAATATGCGAGTCCGTCACGTAAATGCTTCAAACTTCACTTGACTCTCATTTGTGTCGGGTGTCTTATTGCCGGAAGGGTGACCGGGCGGTGGCTGTGTCCATCGGTCCCGGGCCTTCCGGTTTCTTTGTTTGTCGCCCAAGGAATTCTCTCGATTTTTGCGGGGCGGTCCAGCCCTGCCCGAAAGGAAGTCCGTGATGCGCACCGAAGGAATAACCACGCCGATTCGCCCCGTGGGTCTGCGCGCCGCGGCCAGACCCGTGCTCACGGGTTCCGCGCACGCCCTGCCCGGCATCGGCATACGCCAGGACGAGATCTGGAAGGAGTTCTTCGAAGAGCACTACGACGGCGCGCCGTTGGCCCACCGCATCTTCGAGAGCTCGGGAATCACCACCCGCCACACCGCCGTCGATCCGCGCTCCGAACGCGACGTCCCTTCCTGGAGCACGGGGCAGCGGATGGCCCGGTACATCACCGAGGCGCTCCCGCTCGGCCGACAGGCCGTCACGGGAGCGCTCGACGCGGCGGGCCTGAAGCCCGCCGACGTCGGCATGCTGGCCGTCGCGTCCTGTACGGGCTACACCACGCCGGGGCTCGACCTGCGGCTCGCCGACGAGCTGGGCATGAGCAGCACCGTGCAGCGCCTGTTCATCGGGCACATGGGCTGCTACGCGGCCGTGCCGGCCCTCGGCGCCGTGTCCGACTTCGTGGCCGCGCGCGGACGCCCGGCCGTGCTGTTGTGCTGTGAACTCACCTCGCTCCACGTCCAGCCGGCCACCAGGGACATGGAACAGATCGTGGCCCACGCGCTGTTCGCCGACGCCGCCGCCGCGGTCGTCATCGAGCCGGACGACGGCCGGTCCTCCGGCGGCGGCGCGGCGAGCGGGGGCCTGGAGGTCCTCGACCTGGTCGCCGTCACCGACCACAGCTCGGCCGCTCTGATGACCTGGGAGATCACCGACCTCGGTTTCCGCATGGGCCTGTCGGCCAAGGTGCCCGCCGTGCTCGCCGAGCACGTCGGCGACGTCGTGCGCGACAGGCTGCTCGCGCCTCATGGCTACACCCCCGCCGATGTCCAGGGCTGGGCCGTGCACCCCGGAGGCCGCCGCATCCTCGAGGTGGTCGGGGAGCAGCTGGAGCTCTCCGACGAGGCGCTGCAGTCGTCGTACGACGTGCTCGACGAGTGCGGCAACTGCTCGTCCCCGACCGTGCTGCTGGTCCTGGAGCGGCTCCCGAAGACCGAGGGCCCCGTCGTCGCCATGGCGTTCGGTCCCGGCCTGACCCTCTACGCGGCGCTGCTCCACCGCTCCTGACCGGACACCCGGCACGAAGAGCACGACGAGCACGAAGAGCCCACCCACGTCACGGAAGGACCCACCCCACATGACCGCCACCCCCCGCCCCAGACCCGAGCCCGTCTTCGTCACCGGCACAGGCCGCTGCGGCTCCACGCTCGTCTCGGACCTGCTGCGCGACCACCCGGCCGTACTGAGCCTGTCGGAGCTGTTCCTGCACCTCACCGACACTTATCGGCTGCCCTCCGCCGCGTTCCCCGAAGGGAAGCTGACCGCCGCGGAGTTCCAGGAGATCCTCGCCGCCCGCCACCGGGTCAACAACCTCCTCATCGAGCACCGGGTGGCGCCGAAGGAGACCCTCTACCCGCTCACGGGCGAGGCCCGCTTCGGCCCCGCGACCGGCGTGCCCGCCATTCTCATGACCACCCTGCCGCACCTCAGCGACGACCCCGACGCGCTCTTCGACGAGATCACCGAGGCGGTCGCCGGGTTCCCCGACGCGTCCGCCGCCGACCACTACACCCGGCTGTTCGGCTGGCTCTGCGCACGTCTGGACAAGCGGATCTGGGCCGAGCGCAGCGGCGGTTCGCTCATCCTGGCGACGCGGTACCAGGAGATGTTCCCCGACGCCAAGTTCGTGCACGTCCTGCGCGACGGCCGGGACTGCGCCCTGTCGATGAGCCGTCACCACGGCTTCCGGATGGCCGCCGTCGTCATGGCCATGGGCTTCACCCTCGGCGAGGACCCCTACGCCGCCGAGGACCTGTCCCGCCTCGACCTGGACTTCCTCCCGGAGGAGCTGCACAGCCTCCTCCCCGACCGCTTCGACCCCGCCGCCTTCCGCAGGTACGACATCCCCGCCTCCCTCTTCGGCGCTTACTGGGCGGACGAGATGGAGCGCGGCATGCAGGCGCTCTCCTCCGTTCCGGAGGACCGGATCCTGCACCTGTGGTACGAGGATCTGCTCGCCGAGCCCGCCGAGTGCGTCGGGCAGCTGATCGACTTCATCGGGCCCCAGTACGCCGACCCCGCCTGGGTGGAGCGCAGCGTCGCCAGGATCGGAACCCCCACCGTGTCCTGGAGCGACCTGCCGGACGGCGAGCGCGAGGAGCTGGACGACGCCTGCCGCAGGGGCTTCGAGACCCTGGCCCGTCACGGCTTCGCCCCCCGCGCCCGGCACGCGTCCGCCCTCCACACGTCAACGGCCGGCTGAGGAGCGCCGGATGACCGGGCTGCAACAGAGCGAACGCGGCGCCACCGTCTGGCTGACCGGGCTGCCCAGCGCGGGCAAGAGCACGGTCGCCCAGGAAGTGGCGGCGTCGCTGCGGGACATCGGCCGGCGCGTGGAGGTGCTCGACGGGGACGAGGTGCGCGCCTCCCTCTCCGCCGGGCTCGGCTTCACGCGCGAGGACCGGGACACCCATGTACGGCGCATCGGGTTCGTGGCCGAGCTGCTCGCCTCGCACGGGGTGACGGTGCTGGTGCCCGTGATCGCCCCCTACGCGGACAGCCGGGAGGCCGTGCGCAAGCACCACGAGGCCAACGGCACGGCCTACCTCGAAATTCATGTGGCCACGCCGCTGGACGTGTGCAGCGAGCGCGACGTCAAGGGGCTCTACGCGCGCCAAGCGGCCGGCCGGCTCTCGGGCCTGACCGGCGTCGACGACCCGTACGAGACGCCGGAGGCACCGGATCTCCGGCTGGAAACCCGGGCAACGACCCCGCGGGACTCCGCGGAGCAGGTCCTCGGCCTGCTCGGAGAGAGGAGGGTCATATGAGGACGCTGACCGCGACGCACCAGGTGTCGCACCTGGACACGCTGGAGTCGGAGGCGGTGCACATCTTCCGTGAGGTCGCCGGGGAGTTCGAGCGTCCGGTGATCCTCTTCTCCGGTGGCAAGGACTCCATCGTCATGCTGCACCTGGCGCTCAAGGCCTTCGCCCCGGCGCCGGTCCCGTTCGCCCTGCTGCACGTGGACACCGGGCACAACTTCCCCGAGGTGCTGGACTACCGGGACCGGGTGGTGGCCGAGCACGGGCTGCGGCTGCATGTGGCCTCCGTGCAGGACTTCATCGACAGCGGACGGCTCCGGGAGCGCCCGGACGGGACCCGCAACCCGCTGCAGACCCTGCCGCTGCTGGAGGCCATCGGGGACCACCGTTTCGACGCGGTCCTCGGCGGCGGCCGGCGGGACGAGGAGAAGGCCCGCGCCAAGGAGCGGGTCTTCTCCCTGCGGGACGAGTTCGGCGGCTGGGACCCCCGGCGCCAGCGTCCGGAGCTGTGGCAGCTGTACAACGGCCGCCACGCGCCGGGCGAGCACGTACGGGTCTTCCCGCTCTCGAACTGGACCGAGCTGGACGTGTGGCAGTACATCGGGCGGGAGAAGATCGAACTCCCGGCCATCTACTTCGCCCATGAGCGCGAGGTCTTCGCGCGGGACGGCATGTGGCTGGCCCCCGGCGCGTGGGGCGGCCCGAAGGACGGCGAAGCGGTGGAGACCCGTCTGGTGCGCTACCGCACCGTGGGCGACATGTCCTGTACCGGCGCGGTGGACTCGGACGCGGTCACCATCGAGAAGGTCATCGCCGAGATCGCCGCGTCCCGGCTGACCGAACGCGGCGCCACCCGGGCCGACGACAAGCTCTCCGAAGCCGCCATGGAAGACCGCAAGCGCGAGGGGTACTTCTGATGAGCACTCCCTCGGGCATCCAACAGGCCGACTTCGGCTCGCTGATGCGCGCCATCGTCGACGAGGCCGGGGCCCTCCTGGCGGAACGCACACGGAAGGGACAGCAAAGGGCCATGCCTTCGACCGCCATGCCGTCGACCGCCACATCTTCGACTACAACAGGTGGCGACACCGCCACCGGCCAGGTCCTCCCGGCGACGTCGCTGCTGCGCCTCGCCACGGCCGGATCCGTCGACGACGGCAAGTCGACGCTGGTGGGGCGGCTGCTGCATGACTCCAAGTCGGTGCTGGCCGACCAGCTGGAGGCCGTCGAGCACGCCTCCCGCAGCCGCGGACAGGAGGGCCCGGACCTGGCCCTGCTGACCGACGGGCTGCGGGCCGAGCGGGAGCAGGGCATCACCATTGACGTCGCCTACCGCTACTTCGCGACCCCGCGGCGCCGCTTCATCCTCGCCGACACCCCGGGCCATGTGCAGTACACCCGCAACATGGTCACCGGCGCCTCCACCGCCGAGCTGGCCGTCGTCCTGGTCGACGCCCGCAACGGCATGGTCGAGCAGACCCGTCGGCACGCCGCCGTCGCGGCGCTGCTGCGGGTACCGCACGTGGTGCTGGCGGTCAACAAGATGGACCTGGTCGGTTATGGCCAGGCCGTCTTCGACGCCATCGCCGGGGAGTTCACGGCCTACGCCTCCTCCCTCGGGATCCCCGGGATCACCACCATCCCGGTCTCCGCTCTGGAGGGCGACAACGTGGTGATCCGGTCGCCGCACATGGACTGGTACGGCGGACCCACCGTGCTGGAGCACCTGGAGACCGTCCCGGTCCTCCACGACCCCACCACCGACCCGGCCCGTTTCCCGGTCCAGTACGTCATCCGCCCGCCCGCCACCCGCTCCCTCCCGCACGGGGCCCGGCCCGGCGCGGCCCTTTCCCCGGCGGCCGCCGAGACCTCCGACCACCGCGGCTACGCGGGCCAGGTCGCCTCCGGCGTTCTGCGCGTCGGCCAGCCCGTCACCGTCCTGCCCTCGGGCCGCGTCAGCACCATCGAGGCGATCGACGCGCTGGGAGACTCGGTGGAGGCCGCATGGGCGCCGCAGTCGGTGACGCTACGGCTGAGCGACGACATCGACGTCTCCCGAGGGGATCTCATCGCCCCGGCGGAGAGCGCGCCGGCCACCACACAGGACCTGACCGCCACCGTGTGCCACCTGGCCGACCGGCCCCTGACCCCCGGCGCCCGCGTGCTGCTCAAACACGCCACCCGCACCGTCAGGGCCGTCGTCACGGACATCTCCTCCCGACTCACCCTCGACGACCTCTCCCAACTCCCCGGCCCCGGCCGTCTGGAGGCCAACGACATCGGCCGGATCACCGTCCACACCGCCCAGCCCCTGCCCGTCGACCCGTACGCCCGCTCGCGCCGGACCGGTTCCTTCCTGCTCATCGACCCGGACGACGGAACCACCCTGACCGCCGGCATGGCGTTCCCGGCAGCGGAGGAGTGACGCATGCCGCGCGCGCTCGTTCGGTTACGCCCGTCGTTGCACGAGGCCGGGGCGAAGGCCGTGCACCTGGACCGCCTGACCAAGGCCTACGGTCCTCAGCTCGTGCTCGACGAGGTCCAGTTCTCCGTCGACCCCGGTGAGTTCGTCTGCCTCGTGGGCGCGTCCGGCAGCGGCAAGTCCACCCTGCTCAACCTGGTCGCCGGACTGGACCACCCCACGACCGGCCAGGTGCACGTGCCGGGCGCCCGGCCCGCGCTGATGTTCCAGGACCACGCTCTCTTCCCCTGGCTCAGCGCGGGACGCAACGTCGAACTGCCGCTGCGCCTCGCCGGAGTGCCCCGGGCAGAACGCCACGAGCAAGCCCTGGAGCTGCTGCGGCTGGTCCGCCTCCCCGACGCCTACGGCAAGCGGGTCCACCAACTCTCGGGGGGAATGCGGCAGCGCGTGGCGCTCGCCCGCGCCCTCGCGCAGGGCGCAAAAGTGCTGCTGATGGACGAGCCGTTCGCCGCGCTCGACGCCATCACACGCGATCTGCTGCACGAGGAGATCGCCCGCGTGTGGCAGGAACGTGCGCTGACCGTCCTGTTCGTCACGCACAACGTGCGCGAAGCGGTACGCCTGGGGCAGCGCGTCGTACTGCTCGCCTCCCGGCCCGGCCGTATCGCCCGCACGTGGCACATCGACATCCCGTATCCGCGCCGGATCGAGGACGCCGATGTCACCGCCCTCACCCGGGAGATCACCGCCCACCTCCACGAGGAGCTCGTCCGCCATGCCCGTCACTGACATGGCCTCCGGTCTCGACGCCCTGGAAGCCCAGGCGTCGGGCCCGGCCCAGGGCGCCGCCAGGACCACCGTCCGCTCCGTGCTGGCCAGGGCCGTCCCGCCGCTGACCGCCGCGGGGCTCGTCCTCGCCCTGTGGCAACTCGCCCACACGCTGCACTGGTCGCGGAGGCTGCCCGGCCCCGCGGCCGTCTGGGACCGTATCGCCACGGCATGGACCGAGGGGGGCCTCGCCCCCGCGCTCGGCCAGAGCCTGCTGCGCTGCCTCCTGGGCTTCGCGGTCTCGGCCGTTGTCGGCGTATCGCTCGGGCTCCTCCTCACCCGCCTGGCGCCGCTGCGCACCGTGCTCGGCCCCGTGCTGTCCTCGGTGCAGTCGCTGCCCGCCGCGGCGCTGGTGCCGGTTGCCGTGATCGCGCTGGGGCACTCGGAGAGGACGGTGTACACCGTTGTCCTCCTCGGCGCCATCCCCTCGATCTGTGTCGGCGTCATGGCGGCCGTCGACCAGGTGCCGCCCCTGCTGCTGCGCGCGGGGACGTCCATGGGGGCCGCGGGACTCCGCGGCGCCTGGCACATCCTCGTCCCCGCCGCCCTGCCCGGCCTCGTCACGGCGCTGCGTCAGGGCTGGACGTTCGGCTGGCGCGCCCTGATGACCGCCGAACTCATCACCGCCACCCCGCTGCCCGGCGTCGGCCGGATGCTCGCCGATGGCAACGAGCGCGGTGAGATGAGCCTCGTCCTCGCCGCTGTGCTGCTCATTCTCACCACGGGCGTCCTCGTCGAGTCACTGCTCCTGGCCCCCATGGAACGGCGGGTCCTGCACAGCCGCGGGCTCGCCCTCTCGCGCGGGGCCTCCCCGGGCGGGAAAGCGGGTCCTGTCCGTTAGTGCCGCGTCAGCCAAGGGCTGCCCGGTAGCGGGATGACCTGCATGCCGGAGGCTGACGCGGCACCGACCTCCGAGCGCCCGGGGGCGGCGAGCCCAAGACTCCCGCCGCCTCTTGGGCGCGTGGCCCAAGTACCCCCGACACCTACCGCGGACCCTCAATGGAGGCGGTGTGACGCGAACGCGCGATCCCGACGCCGCGCCGGCGACAAGGGGAGGGGCGGAGCATGGCGGAGGTCGGCGAGGAGACGGTGTGCGACGTGGCCGTCGTCGGTGCCGGACCTGTCGGCCAGGCCCTCGCGCTGCTGCTGGGTCTGCGGGGCCGCCGGGTTGTGGTGGTGGAGCAGCGGACCCGGCCGTTCGGGCTTCCGCGCGCCGTGGCGCTGGACGACGAGGTGTCCCGGCTGCTGGCGCGCGCCGGACTCGGAGCGGAGCTGCGGGAGATCACCGAGCCCGCGGCCGACTACGAGTGGCGCAATGCCGCGGGGCAGACCCTGCTGCGCTACGCATGGGACGGTCCCGGCCCCGCGGGCTGGCCACGGACCAGCATGTTCACCCAGCCGCGGCTGGAGCGGCTGCTGGCCGAACGGATCGCCCGTATTCCGGGGCTGGAGATCCGGACAGGCTGCACGGGGACCGCGGTGACCGAGCGCGAGGGGTGGGCGGAGCTCGCCTACGAGCGGGACGACGGCCGTACGGGCGTCCTCCGCGCCGCGTATGTGGTCGGCTGCGACGGCGCGCACAGCCTCGTACGCCGCGCCATGGGGCCCGAACGCGGATTCGGCGGAACGGACTTCTGCCACGACTGGCTCGTCGTGGACGTCGTACCGCACGAGGCACGCGCCTGGTCCCCCGCGAATCTGCAGCTCTGCGACCCGGTGCGGCCCACAACGGCGGTCTCGGGCGGCCCCGGCCGCCGCAGGTTCGAGTTCATGCGCCTCCCGGGGGAGACGCTCGCGGAGCTGAACCGGCCGGAGGCCGCCTGGCGGCTGATCGAGCCCTGGGGCCTCACCCCCGCGAACGCGGCGATGGAGCGGCACGCCGTCTACACCTTCCGGGCCGCCTGCGCCGAGCGCTGGCGGCGCGGCCGGGTGCTGCTGGCCGGGGACGCCGCGCATGTGATGCCGCCGTTCGCCGGGCAGGGGCTGTGCTCGGGGCTGCGGGACGCGGCGAATCTCGCATGGAAGCTCGACCTCGTCCTCGGTGCCGCCGCGCCCGTACGGCTCCTCGACAGCTACGCACACGAGCGCCGCGAGCACGTACGCGCGGTCGTCGGGCTCTCCGTCGACCTGGGCAGGCTGATTTGCGTCACCGACCCCGGGGAGGCGGCCGAGCGGGACCGTGCGATGAACGCCGGCAGCGGCGGCACCGTGATCACCGAGCCGCCCGAAATCCCCCTCACCACGGGGCTCCTGCACCGCGGCGGCGACGGCTCGCCGGTCCGGCTCGCCGGTACGGTCTGCCCGCAGGGCCGGGTCACCCGGGCAGGCCGCACCGGCCTCCTCGACGACATCGTGGCCCCCGGCGCCGGATTCACCCTGCTCTCGTTGACCGCCCAGGAGCCGCAGCTGGACGGCCAACGGCGCGCGCTGGCCCGTCACATCGGTCTGCGCACCGTCCATCTCGCCCGTCCGGGCCAGGAGCCGGGGCCCGGGCCGGCGGGAGTCGTGGACGCCGACGGAACCTACACGGACCTGCTGCGCGGCTCGGGCTCCGACGCCGTGCTGGTACGGCCCGACTGCGTCGTCTTCGGTGCCGCCCGGGCCCAGGGGGTGAGCGCTCTGCTGGACGACGTGGGGCAGCAGGTGTGGCCGCGGCCCGGGCGTACGTGAGGACCTGCCCCGCCCGGCGGAGCCGTATACGACGCGGGGGCGCGGGCGGGGGGGGGTGCCGGGCATGGAGGGGAGGCGCTGTACTGAGGCCATGGACACCACGGAGCGTGGCTGGCTGCTGCGGCTGAAGCCCGGAGGCGAGGTGCCCGAACCCGCCTGCCCGCAGGAGACGCTGAACGGCGCGGGCCTGTGCCTGGGCGGCACCACGCTGGGCTGGGGCCTGGAGACCGCCCTCACCATGACCGAGGAGATCGTCCGGCGGGTGCCCGAACACGGCCGGGGAGAGGCCGAGTTCCAGTCGTTGCGCCGCTCGGTCGAGGCCACGGTGCTGCTCGCGCTCACGGGGCTGCTGTCCGACGGGCAGGCGACCCCGGCGCACATCGCTCCCGAGGCCATCGCGGGCAACGCCGTGCTCGCCCGCCGTGGCATCCCCCTCGACCGGGTCCTGCGCGGGGTGCGGATCGGCCACGCCCATCTGCACGGCCGTCTGATGGAGGCCCTGGACGCGGAGCCGGAGTCGGTCCGCATCCCGGAGGCCCACCGGGTCAGCGAGCTCCTCTTCGGCTATGCCGACATCCAGGCCAGCCGTCTCGCCGAGGAGTACATCGCCGAGCGCGACCGCTGGCAGCGCAGCACGGAGGCGGCCCGGCGGCACCTCGTCGAAGAGGCCCTCGCGGGGCGTGCGGTGGAGCGTGAGACCGCGATCCGCAGGCTCGGCTACGACCTGGGCAGGCACCACATCTCCTTCATCGTCACACTGCGTCCGCCCGCTTCGCCGGACGAGGAGGTGCGGGCCTTCGCCGGGGAGTTCGCCCGCGCGCTGGGCGGCCAGGGCCTGCTGACCGTGCCCGACGGCGCGTGGCGGCTGTGGGTCTGGACGTCCTTCAGCGCACCGCCGCCGCCCGGCAGAGTCGCCGAGGCACGGAACCGTGTGGCCGTGCCCGACGGCTACCGGGTCGCCCTGGGACCGCGCGGCTTCGGCCCCCAGGGCTTCCGGCGCAGCCACCGAGGGGCGCGTGAGGCCGAGCGGGTCGGCCGGCTCGGGGGGCTCGGCCCGGTGAACGACTACGCGGCGGTGGGCATCGCCGCACTGATCACCGCGGACGCGGAGCACGCCCGGTGGTTCGCCGCGGAGGCCCTGGGCGGTCTCGCCGCCGATGACACCAGGGTGGCGCAGCTGCGCGAGACGCTGCGGGTCTACCTCGCCGAGGGGCGCAGCCCGCTGGCGGCTGCCGAACGCCTCTATGTCGCCCGCAACACCGTGACCTACCGGATCAAGCGCGCCGAGGAGTTGCTGGGCCGCCCGCTCGACGCCGACGGCCTGGACGTTCGCCTCGCGCTGGAGATCGCCCGCGTACTGGGACCCGCCATGGGCCCGGAGCGCAAGGGAGGAGGAAGGTCTGAGCGCCGCGCCCACATCCGTGGGCAAGAGCCAGAAGTTGACTGGATGTCAGGTGACGGCCGCGCTGAGTCGGAGCGCGAGACGGACACCGGGTCCGACTGCTGGGACGGACGCTGAGGCGGACTGCGGGACCGACCACGCGGCGGACACCGAGGACAGCGAGACGGCCGACGACGGGAGCCGAGGACGATGACGACCAGCGATCCGGCACGAAGGAGCCTCCTCCGTGCGGCAGCGGGACTCTCCTGGGCGGTGATGTCCGCGGGGGTCGGGGCGATGTCCGCAGGGGGCGGGGCCGGGGACGCCTCGGCCACCGCACCGACCGCCGTTCCAGCCACTGCCCCGACCACCGGCTCCCCCCGTGCCGACGGCAGAAACGGCGCGGCTCCCCACTCCGAGCCGGGTTCCGCACCGGATCCCGCGCCCGAACTCCCGCGCACCGGCTCCACGCTGCTCCTGCTCGGTACCAACGGCGGCCCCGTGCCCATGACCGGCCGCACCGGCATCTCGTCCGTGCTGCTCGTCGACGGCCGCGCCTACATGGTGGACTTCGGACACGGAGCCTTCGTGCAGTACGCCCGCGCGGGTCTGACAATGGCCGACCTGGAAGCCGCGTACGTCACTCATCTGCACTCCGACCACCTCGCGGACCTCTACTCGCTGCTCTGGCTGCGCTTCGGCGGCTACCAGCCCCTGCCCGGGCCGCTGGACATCTACGGGCCGGGGCCCGCGGGCGCGCTGCCCGCCCCGCACCCGCCGTGGAGAAGGGTCTCCACCGTCTGCCCCGAGAACCCGACACCGGGGCTCTCCGACTATCTCCGGGCGCAGATCGAGGCCACCGCGTACGACATCAACATCCGCATGCTCAACGAGCACTGGCCGGATATCCGCGAACTGCTGCGCCCGCACGAGATCCGACTGCCCGACTGCCGCGCGCACCCCCGGGGCGAGATGGCGCCGCGCATGGAACCCTTCCCGGTGATGTCGGACGACCGGACCGAGGTGACCGCGACGCTCGTGGACCACCCACCGGTGTTCCCCTCCTTCGCCCTCCGCTTCGATACGGCCTACGGCTCGGTGGTCTTCAGCGGCGACACGACCAGCACGCCGAATCTGGTGACCCTCGCGCAAGGCGCCGATGTGCTCGTGCACGAGGCCATCGATCTGCAGATCATCAGCGCTGCCGGGCTGTCCGAGCAGCAGATGCGGCATATGAGAACCGGGCACGCCGACGTGACCGAGCTGGGACGGCTCGCCCAGCGGGCGGGCGTGGGCACGCTGGTGCTCAGCCATCTGGTGCCCGGAGGCACGGATCTGGTGCCGGACGAGGTCTGGCACCGGAAGGCGAGCCAGGGCTTCGACGGCACCGTGATCGTGGGCCGGGACCTGATGACGATCCCGGTACGGGGACGCCGTTGGAGCAGGTCCTGAGGGTTCAGCGGACACGGCGGCGGACCGGCCGCCATCTGCCGGAACGGCGCAGCCGCTGTCATGGGGCAGCCGTGCCGTGTGCGAGGTCCGTACCCCGGAGCGCTGACCCGGCCCGCGCCGCGCGGCTTGCTCGACGCGCTCCGGGACGCGGCGGCGCGGCGGCGCAGTCAGGGCAGGAGGGGTGGCGGGTGGCGATGCGGCGGGTCTCCTTCCCTCTCCGCCGGGAAGCGGAGGGCTTCGGCATCGGCGGTCCACTCGACGCCGCCCGCCGCGGGCCGGAGGAACGCGATGTGTTTCCCGGTCATGTGGTGTTCGAAGAGAAGTTCGTCCGGGCTGAGGACGGCCTGAACCACCCCGGCCCGCCCGCTGACCGGGTCGTACGCCTCCTGGCCCGGCCCGGGCCCCCGGTAGGACGAATGATGCGGCGCCCCGTACCGGGCGTTCATCCGCGTCCCCTGGGCTGCTGCGGTACGTACACCGTGTGGGTGGGGTGGCGGCGGCGCAGGACCTCGTAGTCCGTGGCCCGGCTGAAGTCCCCGGTCCGCCGGGCCTGTTCGCGAAGGATCTCGTAGCGCCGACACTCGGGGCATACGTCGTTCATGCGTCACCTTTCCGGGGTGTGGGGATGGGGGCGGCTGGATTCATCGCTCTGGTCGCTCTGGCCGAGGTGCGCGCGGACTTCCGCGCCCAGCGCGTCGGCGAGCCGCCACAGCTCTTCGAGGGCGGGCAGGGCTCCATCGCCCGGCCTCAACCGTTCTTCCTGGTTTCTGGCATGGGGTGGTGGCGTATCGGCGCTCATGGGGCCGGTTCTTCGAGCCGGAGCCGCTGAAGACCCGCGATGATCCGCCGCGCGACGTCCTTGTGGAGCGGTTGGGAGAAACGGACGTACGGAGCGCCTCCCACGGGTAGTTCGGGCCGGACCGCCGTCAATGCCCAGCCGTGCCGCCGCAGCGCTTCCCGCATCTCGTGCGCCACCTGGGCGGCGACAAGCCGGAGGTCTTCGTCGGCCGACTCCGCGACTGGCACGGATTCGCTGACGCGTTCGGGGGGAATCACCATCGGGGAATCTTTCTGACCTGGATACGCCTTGCGGGCTTTAATCACCGTGTGTACCCCCAGCGTTGCGCTACGGGACCGCGCGCAACAGGGATTCGGGCACGCCAAGCGGATTGGGGTGAGGGGAGGATCCACAGGTGAGTGTGATGAAGGACGGACAGCAGTCGTCCAGCGGGGCGGCGTTCCTCGGGGGCGAGGTACGGGCCTGGCGTACGCAGGCGGAGCTGAGCCAGCGCGAGTTGGGCGTGAAGGCCAACTACGGACAGCAGTATGTGGCCAAGGTGGAGGCGGGGGAACGCCTGGCCAGCCCGGAGTTCGCCGCCGCGTGTGACCAGGTCTTCGGGACACCGGGCCTGTTCGTCCGGCTCAGGGAACGCGCCAGCCAGCAGGGCTACCCGGACTGGTTCGTGCCGTACGTGCAGTTGGAGCGGCAGGCGACCAGCATCCTGGACTACTCAGCGACGCTCATCATGGGCATCTTGCAGACGGCCGACTACGCGCGGGCTGTGTTCCGCGCTGTGCATCCACGGGATGATGCGGACCAGATCGAGGGAAGGGTGGCGCGGCGGCTGAAGAGGCGGGAGGTGATGGAGGGCGACGCGCCCCCGCTTCTGTGGTGTGTCCTCGACGAATCCTGCCTGAGACGCAGTGTGGGCGGGTCGAATGTGACGCGTGCCCAACTGGCGCACGTAATCCAGGAGGCGGAGTCACCGCACGTCACCATCCAGGTGTTGCCGTATGCATCAGGAGCGCCTGCCCGGCATATGGCGTTCACACTGCTGAGGTCCGCAGATGAACCCGATCTTCTCTATGTCGAGACCCCTGTCTCAGGGCACGTAATCGACTCACCGGCCATGGTTGAGGACAGCCGTGTGGCTTACGATCGGCTGCGCGCCGACGCGCTTTCTCCAGAGGCGTCACTCGCCCTGATTCGCAAGGTGATGGAGGAGCTAGCGAATGACCAGGACCCCTGACCTGTCCCACGCAACGTGGGTCAAGTCCAGCTACAGCGGTGGCAACGAAGGTCAGTGCGTGGAGTTCGCGCCCGGCATAGCCGCCACGGCTGGTGTCGTCCCCGTCCGGGACAGCAAGAACCCCACCGGCCCGGCCCTCGTCTTCTCGGCGGACGCCTGGGCCTCCTTCACAGCAGCCGTGCAACATGGGGAATTCCCCGTCGACTGAGTGTGCAGCATCCCCTGGCCCGG
>NZ_JBQQBW010000074.1:0-34132 GCF_052245415.1 Streptomyces sp. 8N706
CCCCGCTGGAAAGGGGGGGGGGGCCGCGGGCCGGTTGACGGGCCTCGGGCCGGTCGAGGTACGAGCCTCGGGACTGTTGACGCTCCTCAGGAGTGTCGAGGTGCGCGCCTCGGGCCTGTTGAGGTACGGGCCTCAGGCCTGTTGAGTACGGGCCTCAGGCCAGGAGCGCCGGGATCGTCGACTCGTACGACTCCCTCAGCTCGGCCAGCGGGATGCTGAACTGGCCCTGGATCTCGAGGGAGTCCCCGTCCACCACGCCGATGCGCGTGGCCGGGAGGCCGCGGGCGCCGCACATGTCGGTGAAGCGGAGTTCCTCGCTGCGCGGGACCGCGACGACCGCGCGGCCCGCCGACTCGGAGAAGAGGAGGACGAAGGGGTCCAGCCCCTCGGGGACCACGATCCGGGCCCCCTTGCCGCCCCGCAGGCACGACTCGACGAGCGCCTGCACCAGGCCGCCGTCGGACAGGTCGTGCGCGGCGTCGACCATGCCGTCCCGGGAGCCCGAGATCAGGATCTCGGCGAGCAGCTTCTCCCGGCCCAGGTCCACGGCCGGCGGAAGTCCGCCGAGGTGGTCGTGGACGACCTGGGACCAGGCCGAACCACCCAGCTCCTCCTTGGTGTCACCGAGCAGGTAGAGCAGCTGGCCCTCCTCGGCGAAGCCGATCGGCGTGCGCCGGTTGACATCGTCGATGACACCGAGCACCGCGACCACGGGTG
The DNA here is from genome assembly GCF_052245415.1 of Streptomyces sp. 8N706. NCBI lineage: Bacteria > Bacillati > Actinomycetota > Actinomycetes > Kitasatosporales > Streptomycetaceae > Streptomyces > Streptomyces sp. 8N706. Next base: position 718 of record NZ_JBQQBW010000074.1, read on the forward strand.
TCGGGTGGATGGCGGTCTCGCCGGTCTGGTTGTAGAGGGAGACATTGCCTCCGGTGACCGGGGTGCCGAGCTCCAGACAGCCGTCCGCCAGACCACGCGTCGCCTCGGCGAACTGCCACATGACCGCCGGGTCCTCCGGCGAGCCGAAGTTCAGGCAGTTGGAGATGGCGAGCGGCTCGGCGCCGGCCGCGGCGACGTTGCGGTACGACTCCGCCAGCGCCAGCTGCGCGCCGGTGTACGGGTCGAGCTTGGCGTAGCGCCCGTTGCCGTCCGTCGCGACGGCGACACCCAGGTTGCTCTCCTCGTCGACACGGACCATGCCGGAGTCCTCCGGCTGCGCCAGCACCGTGTTGCCCTGCACAAAGCGGTCGTACTGGTCGGTCACCCAGGACTTGGACGCCTGGTTCGGGGAGGCGACCAGCTTCAGAACCTGCTCGCGCAGCTCATCGGCGTTCGCCGGGCGCGCCAGCTTGTTCGCGTCGTCGGCCTGGAGGGTGTCCTGCCAGTCCGGGCGTGCGTACGGGCGCTGGTAGACCGGGCCCTCGTGGGCGACGGTCCGCGGCGGTACGTCGACGATCTGCTCGCCGTGCCAGAAGATCTCCAGCCGCTCGCCGTCGGTCACCTCACCGATGACCGTGGCGATGACGTCCCACTTCTCGCAGATCTCCAGGAAGCGGCCGACCTTGTCCGGCTCGACGATCGCGCACATGCGCTCCTGGGACTCGCTCATGAGGATTTCCTCGGGCGAGAGGGTCGCGTCCCGGAGGGGCACGGTGTCCAGCTCGACCCGCATGCCGCCGGAGCCCGCGGAGGCCAGCTCGCTGGTGGCGCAGGACAGACCCGCTCCACCGAGGTCCTGGATGCCCGCGACCAGGTCCTCCTTGAAGATCTCCAGGGTGCACTCGATGAGCAGCTTCTCCTGGAAGGGGTCGCCGACCTGGACGGCGGGGCGCTTGGCCGGGCCGGTGGAGTCGAAGGTCTCGGAGGCGAGCACGGAGACGCCGCCGATGCCGTCACCGCCGGTGCGGGCGCCGTAGAGGATGACCTTGTTGCCGCTGCCGGAGGCCTTGGCGAGATGGATGTCCTCGTGCTTCATCACGCCCACGCACAAGGCGTTGACCAGCGGGTTTCCCTGGTAACAAGAGTCGAAGACCACCTCGCCGCCGATGTTGGGCAGGCCCAGGCAGTTGCCGTAGCCGCCGATGCCGGCCACAACGCCCGGCAGGACCCGCCGGGTGTCGGGGTGGTCGGCGGCGCCGAAGCGCAGCGGGTCCATCACCGCGACCGGACGGGCGCCCATCGCGAGGATGTCGCGCACGATCCCGCCCACGCCGGTGGCCGCGCCCTGGTAGGGCTCGATGTACGAGGGGTGGTTGTGCGACTCGACCTTGAAGGTGACGGCGTAGCCCTGGCCGACGTCGACGACGCCTGCGTTCTCACCGATCCCGACGAGCAGCGCGTCGTTCTCGGGCGCCTTCTCCCCGAACTGCTTCAGATGGACCTTGCTGGACTTGTACGAACAGTGCTCGGACCACATCACGGAGTACATCGCCAGTTCGGCGCCGGTCGGGCGGCGGCCGAGAATCTCCCGGATGCGCTCGTACTCGTCCGGCTTCAGGCCCAGTTCGGCCCAGGGCTGGTCGGTGTCCGGCGTCGCCGTGGCGTGCTCGACGGTGTCGAGGCGGTATTTCATGGTGCTCTCGCTGCGCTCGTTCACGATGCGTTGACCAGCTTCTTCAGGATCGAGGTGAAGAATCCGAGCCCGTCGGTGCCACCGGTGCCGACCAGGGGCTCGACGGCGTGCTCGGGGTGCGGCATGAGGCCCACGACATTGCCCGCCTCATTGGTGATGCCGGCGATGTCGCGGAGCGAACCGTTGGGGTTGACGTCCAGGTAGCGGAACGCGACCCGGCCCTCCGCCTCCAGCATGTCCAGAGTCCGCTCGTCGGCGACGTAGCGGCCGTCCATGTTCTTCAGCGGGATGTGGATCTCCTGGCCCGGGGAGTAGTCGGTGGTCCACGCCGTCTCCGCGTTCTCCACCCGCAGCTTCTGCTCGCGGCAGATGAAGTGGAGATGATCGTTTCCGAGCATCCCGCCGGGCAGCAGATGCGCCTCGGTGAGCACCTGGAATCCGTTGCAGATTCCCAGGACGGGGAGACCGCCCCTGGCCTGGTCGATGACGGTCTCCATCACCGGCGAGAAGCGGGAGATGGCACCGGCCCGCAAATAGTCGCCGTAGGAGAAGCCGCCCGGCAGGACGACCGCGTCGACCTGGTGGAGGTCCTTGTCGCGGTGCCAGAGCGCGACGGGCTCCGCACCGGCACGGCGGATGGCGCGCCGGCTGTCCCGGTCGTCGAGGCTGCCGGGAAACGTGACGACCCCGATGCGAGCCGTCACGATTCCACCTTCACGGTGAAGTCCTCGATCACGGTGTTGGCGAGGAAGGTCCCGGCCATCTCGTGGATACGGGCGAGTGCGGTGTCGTCGACCGGCCCCTCGACCTCGAGTTCAAAACGCTTTCCCTGGCGGACGTCCGCGATTCCGTCGAAGCCAAGGCGGGGCAGTGCACGCTGCACCGCCTGGCCCTGGGGGTCGAGGATCTCCGGCTTGAGCATGACGTCGACTACGACGCGTGCCACTGGCACTCCCGATGGTGTGGTGCGTAAGGCGGTGACCTCAGGGTACCCCGATCGAAAATCTACGCGAGTAGATATGCGGACGGCCGGTCACGTTTAGGCATCGGCAGGAGCAACCCCTGGGGAAAATCCAGGGAAAACCGTATGGTCCCGATTGCGGCGGGACACGCGGACGGAATTTACTGGGCTTCGCAATACAATGGCCGCCGCTGTACAAATGAAAAAGAACCGACAGCAGACATCTCGGCACTCCGCATCCATGCACGTCATTGCGGTGGTGTCGGACGAAAGGACCGATATCCGTGGCTCAGCGCGTAGTGGTCACACTCTCCGACGACATCGACGGCGGGGAAGCGGCGGAGACGGTCATCTTCGGTCTCGACGGGAAGTCGTACGAGATCGACCTCACCGCGGCCAATGCAAAGAAACTGCGTGGAGCCCTCGCACCGTACGTCGAGGCGGGCCGAAAGCGGTCCAAGTCGGGCAAGGCCTACCATCGCACCTCGGTCGCCCCGGACCCGTCGGCGGTGCGCGCATGGGCCCGGTCCCACGGCATGGAGGTGCCTCCGCGCGGCCGTATCCCCAAGAAGGTCTACGAGGCGTTCAACGCCTCCAGTTGACCGACTTGCACGGCACCCCGGGTGATCAGCTAAAGTCTGGAGCACGCCGAGGGGCGAGGCCGCAGGGCCGGACCTCACGGAGTCACGCGGGTGTAGCTCAGTAGTAGAGCGCCCCCTTTCCAAGGGGGAGGCGCAGTGTGCGATCCCTGTCACCCGCTCTGATCACTTTCCGACCACTCCGGTGGATCGGGTACAGTAGTGGTCGCGCCGGACGGTGAAAGCCGTTCGGAGGCATGCGGACGTGGCTCAGTTGGTAGAGCATCACCTTGCCAAGGTGAGGGTCGCGAGTTCGAATCTCGTCGTCCGCTCAGTGAAGAAGGCCCCCGGTCATCGCGACCGGGGGTCTTTTCTTTTGTCGCGCCCCGCCCTTGCCCCGGTGTCCCGGTTTCTCCTCCGGCGCCCCGATGACATCTGTCATGTCGAGTGATGAAACCGCGCACTGCCGGGAACGGCCGCGCGGCGGAACGCTGAAGCCATGAACATCGACCACCTCGACGACATCGGCGACATCGGCGCCACCCACGGTGACTTCGTGATCGACGTCACAGGGCTCCGGCGCAGTTATCAGGGCGGCTTCGAGGCGGTACGCGGCATCTCGTTCTCCGTGGCGCACGGAGAGAGGACGGTGTGGCGGTGGCCACATCTCTACGGGCCGAGGTGCCCGGCTGTCAGACCTTGATCGTAACCAGTCATGGCAGGCCCGGACAGCTCACGCGCGCCCTGGCGGCCGGGGTGCGCGGCTTCGTGCCCAAGACCGTGTCCGCGCAGCGGCTCGCCGAGATCATCCGGACCGTGCACGGCGGAAAACGCTATGTGGACCCCGAGTTGGCGGCTGACGCGATCAGCGCGGGGGACTCTCCGCTCACCGCGCGGGAGGCCGAGGTGCTGGAGCTGGCATCCGACGGTGCACCTGTCGCGGAGATCGCGCGGCGGGCCTCGCTCTCCCCCGGGACGGTCCGGAACTATCTCTCCTCGGCCGTCTCGAAGCTGTCCGCGGAGAACCGGCATACGGCGGTGCGCATCGCACGCGAGCGAGGTTGGCTATAGTAGGTCTCGCACGACGCCGGAAGGGCTGAGTGCAGCGTCTCTGCGGACGTGGCTCAGTTGGTAGAGCATCACCTTGCCAAGGTGAGGGTCGCGAGTTCGAATCTCGTCGTCCGCTCAGATGAAAGGCCCCGGTCGGATCCCGACCGGGGCCTTTCGCGTACCTCGCCGGAGCCCGCGAGGCGGTGTCCATGCGATCTCCGAAGGGCCGTAGGCCCTCTGCCCCTCTGCTCCCTGGAGACGGCGAGGGGAGCCGCGCTGGGTGGGCCCCCTGGCTTCGCCGGGGCCACCCAGCGGTAGCGGGGAGAGCCTCGCGCAGGCAGGGGGCACCCCGTCGAAGCCAAGGGCCCCCTCGTCCCGGGGCGCCCCTGCCAAAGCCGGGTGGGGGCCCCAGGGCCGTAGGTCAGGGTGGGAGCCATCACGTCGGAAAGCCAGGGAGCCCGCCCCCATGGGCGGTTGCGACAACGCGATGTGGGGTGCTCCCCGAGCTACCGCCGGGGCCGCAGCGGCCGAAGTCCTCTCCGGAAAGTGCCGTGGCCGGGGTACTCCCCCGGCCTTCGGCCGGGCGCACCCCCACCCGGACGGTCCGGTCGGGCCGCGGGCGCGACAGGATCGCCCGAGAGCGCCTACGACCAGGGAATGCCGGTCAAGCGCTCGTACGCCTCCACGTACTTGGCCCGGGTCCGCTCGACGATCAGGTCCGGGAGCGACGGCGGGGGCTGCTCGCCGCGGCGGTCCCAGCCCGCGGCCGGTGAGGTCAGCCAGTCACGGACGAACTGCTTGTCGAAGGAGGGCTGGGCGTGGCCGGGCTCCCAAACGTCGGCCGGCCAGAAGCGCGAGGAGTCCGGAGTCAGCACCTCGTCCGCCAGGACCAGATGCTCACCGTCGAAACCGAACTCGAACTTGGTGTCGGCGAGGATGATGCCGCGGTCACGGGCGATGTCCCGGGCCCGGCTGTAGACGGCCAGCGTCGTCTGGCGCAGCTGAGCCGCGGTCTCCGCACCGATCTGGCGGGCGACCTCCTCGTACGAGACGTTCTCGTCGTGGTCACCGACCGCGGCCTTGGTCGCCGGGGTGAAGATCGGGGCGGGCAGCTCGGAGCCGTCCACCAGGCCCTCGGGCAGCGCGAGGCCGCAGACCGTACGGGTCTCCTGGTACTCGGCGAGGCCGGAGCCGGTGAGATAGCCGCGGGCGACGCACTCGACCGGCACCATGCGCAGGGACTTGCAGACGAGGGTGCGGCCGGCCCAGTCGGCGGGGGCCCCCTCGGGCAGATCGGTGCTCAGCACATGATGCGGGGCCAGGTCGGCGAGCTGCTCGAACCACCACAGGGACAGCTGGGTGAGGACCCTGCCCTTGTCGGGGATCCCGGTCGGCAGTACCCAGTCGTAGGCGGAGATACGGTCGCTGGCGACCATGACGAGATCGCCCGAGGCGTTCTGGTAGAGGTCTCGCACCTTGCCGGTGTGCAGATGCACCAGTCCCGGTACCTGAGCGGGCTCGGGCTTTTCAACGAATCCGGACACGCTGCCTCCGCGTAGGTTGATCCAGCAGTCCCGATTCTCCCGTATCGGCTGCGCCGCGTCCCGCCAGGGTCCGGGAACCGGGGCGGCCGCGCATCTCGTCGGCGCGTCCCGGCGCGTCAGTCACGCTTGCAGATGCGGTCGAGGAGGTTGGCGGTGGCGCGCTGGATGCGCGGGTCGACATGGCCGGGGCGGTCCAGGGCCGGGGACCAGGCGAAGGTGCCGGAGGCGAAGACCAGGGCGCCGCTGGGAGCGCGGTAGAGGGAGGTCTCCTGGTGGCGCACGGTGCCCTCGACGTCCTCGTACGGGGAGTGGGCGAGCAGGATGCGGCGGGTGTGCTCGGGGAGGGACGTACGGGGGTAGTAGCGGTCGGCCTCGCCCGCGACCAGGCCCGGCAGTTCCTCGCCCTCGCCCGCTCCGGTGGCGTCCCACAGCCAGTGGTCGGCGTTGCGGACGACCATCGGGTGGGGCTCGGGGACCCCGCCCGCGTACTGGATGCCCAGCACCTGCTGTTCGGGCTGGGCGAGCTCGCGCCAGAGGGCGGGGCGGCCGGGGCCGCGGCGCTTGCGGCAGCTGAGCAGGCGGTCGGGCGCACCGGACGCCGACGGGGCCAGCTCCACCTGCCAGTACATGGTGTTGGCGGAGAGGAAGACCAGGGAGGTGCCGCTGTCGCGGGCCAGTTCGACGGTGCGGCGCATGGGGGCGGACCAGTACTCGTCATGGCCGGGGAAGACCAGGCCCCGGTAGCGGGTCGGGTCGATCCGGCCGGCGTGCAGATCACGGGTGTCCGCGTAGGCGACGTCGTAGCCGTAACGTTCGGCCCAGCGGATGAAGTCGTAGGCGTGGCCCACGTGCAGGGGGAGGCCCGCGCCCGCGTAGGGGCGGTCGAAGGAGACGGTGACGGCCGCGTCCTCCTCGCCGAGCAGTCGGCCCTCATCGTCCCAGGCGTGGTACAGGCTGGCGCCGGTGTGGCCGTCCTCGGGGTAGAGGTTGTAGGCCTGCCAGGTGATGTCGGGGAGCAGCAGGAGCAGGTCGGCCGGGTGGAAGTCGCGGACGGTGAAGGGGATGTGGCTTCGGTAGCCGTCGGCGGTGGTCAGCACGGCGACGTACGCGCCGTTGCTCCAGAGGGTGGGGACCTGGAGGCGCCAGGACAGCCACCAGTGGTGGCAGGAGACGGTCCGGTCGGCGGTGAGCGGGGCGGGCTGGACGATGCCGGACAGCCGGGGGCTGGTGGTGATCTTCGAGGCGCCGTCGCCGCCGTAGTGGCCGATGCGGTAGATGTCCACGGAGAACTGCTGCGGCGGGTCGACGGTGATGCGGAAGTCGATGGCCTCGCCGGGGGCAACGGCCGCGGCGGAGGCGAACCCCTTGATCTGGCGGCGGACGTCGTCCGCGGTGCGGGGGCCCGGACGGGAGCTGCGCCGGGGCGCCGGGATGCCGGGCTCGGCCGCGGCGACCGCCGGGTCGACGTACCACGGGACGACATGACCGGTGTCGTCGAAGTAGTTCTCGCTGCCGCGCAGCCAGGGCAGCGGCCCTTGGCCGAAGGGGTCGGAGACGGCATGCGCGAGCGCCCCCGACTCCCAGCGGCGGATCTTGTCCGTGCCCACGAACGATCCCTCCCGGACCTGCTGCTCCCCTGATCGGTTACAGCACATCACACTCGGCGCAGTGTTCGTAACTGTTCGTGGCGATTCGTTGTGTGCCGACGGTTGTCGAGCGGTGCTCAAGTGGTGCAAATGGGATGACTCTGATAAGAGGTCCATCTCTCGGACCGTTCTGGAGGGCGAGCCTAGACCAGACGCACGGGCTTTTCGGGCCGGACTCCGACGGAGGTCAGCCAGGTACGGAGCGGCTCGGGGTCGCCGTCCTCCACGAGGGCCAGGACGGGCGTGCCGAGCTCGGGGCCCCGCCGGCCCGACAGCAGCAGCACGGGGCCGTCCAGCCAGTCCAGCCCCGGAGCGGCGCCCGCGGTGTCCACGGCGGCGCAGCAGACCATGGCGGTGATGTGGTCGGCGAGCAAATCCCGCCCGGTGCGGGGCGGCTGTATCGGGAAGAGCGGAGCGGTTCCCGACTCCCCCCACGCGGCCGGCAACAGGTCCGGCGGGAACGCGCCCGGGGTCCCGGCTCCTTCAGCGGTGCCCGGGAGCTGCGCGGCAGCCGTACGGGCGGCCTGCCGGCCCGCTTCCTCCTCACGGGCCACCTCCTGGCCGAGATGGGCGGCCAGCTTCTCGCCGAGCCCCGCTCCGCCGTCGGCCGCGAGCCGGTCGACGACCCTCGCGAGGGTGGGCCCGGCGGCCCCGGAGTCTCCGGGGATGTGGGCACACGCCCGCGGCGCGGTCCTGTCGTCGGCGGGGTGCCGCGGCCCGGAGTCCCGCGGGGCCGGTTCGTCGGCGGGGTGCCCCGGCCCGGAACCCGGCGGGGTCAGTTCGTCCAGGACGCGGTGGAGCCGGGAGGCCTCCAGGCGCCATTTGCGGTCCACGACCTCCTCGGGGTACGTGGCCCAGTCGACCGGGGACCAGTCCGGGCCGGGCACCGGGGACCCCCCGTGGAACAGCCGGGCCGCCAGCAGTGACGCCGCCTCGTCGACCGCGCCCGGCTCCTCCAGGAGGTCGCAGGCGGGCCGCTCCCCGAGGCGGGAGGCGAACCCCTCGGCGAGCCGGTCACGGCGGGAGAGCTCGGTGAGGGCCGCGACCACCCCGGCGTCGAGACGGGAGGGCCAGCGGCCCATCCGCCATGCGGGCAGCGCCACCCGGGTCAGCAGCCGGTCCCAGCCGGCGTACGCGAGGCCGACCTGCTCCTGGGCGACGATCCGCAGCCCGTAGTCCACCGCCTGGGCACGGCTGGACGCCGCGGCGGCGACGCCCCGCTCCATCTCGGCCGCGTGATCACGGCAGCCCCGCAGCAGCAGCCGGGCGGTCCAGCCGACGAAGGCCAGGGCCGGGCGGCGCGCGGCGACGGCCACCGCCGCGTCCAGGCCCCGTACGAACCGGCGGGCGGCAGCTATGTCCGGATGCGCGGAAGGCCCGGTCCCGGCCACGACGGGCGCGAGGACCGCCCGCAGCTCGGCCACCCGCATCCACCACAGGAACGGGGAGCCGATGACCAGGACCGGCGGCGCCGTGGGCCGCCGGGTGCCGCGGCCCGCCAGGTGGGTGCGGTCCTCCAGCCAGCTGTCGCAGTCCGGGGTCAGCGCTATGGCCGACGGAGCCGGGACATCGAGGCGGTCCGCGAGGTCGTGCACGAGGCGGTAGAGGTCCGGCGCCTTCTCCAGGGCGATCGGGACGGTGGGACTGACCGCGGGCCGGGCCCGTGCGACCACGGCGGCCACGGCGGCCGCCAGCAGCAGCGTGACGACGGCGGCGCCCAGGAAGGCCCAGCGGACCGCGTCCCAGCCCGCACCGCCGATCCGGCCCGTGGCGGCGGCGACGGCCAGCACCACGGCGACAGCCGCGGGCAGCAGGGCCACGGCCAGCGCGGAACTGCGCACGCGCAGCACCGCCAGCGCCCTGGAGCGCGCGAAGTGCGAGCCTGGCTCCGCACCTGACGGTTCGGACACGGTCGAAGGTCACCCCCTGCTGGCTACTGCCTGTCGCGGCCTGCCCACTCCCCACTGTGGCACCGGGCACCGGCCTCGCAATGCCGGTGGGCCAGTTGCCGGAGCGCGGCTCGTCGGCACCCCGCGGCCCGGCATGCGCGGAACCCTAGTTGGGGGGTGCGCATGCGTCAGCGGTATGACGGAGCGGTCACCCGATGGAATGGCTTTGGTCAAAGCCGGTTCCGTTGCGCTTCGCTCTAGGGGTGGGTTCACGCCAGGCGGCGGCGCCCGGAGGAACTCCCTGGCACACCGGCCGTCCGTCGCTACCCACCGCCCCCCTCATCACGGCCGGGCGACCATGGGCCCCGCACCACGGCCGGGTCGAACCATTGTCCCCGCGCCACCGCCGGGCTGACCACCACCCCCCACGCCACAGCCGGGCTCGGCCCCGTGCCATGGCCGCGGCACGTCAGGCCGGTGCAGCCGGTGCGCCCGGTCAGCTCTCCGCCGACGCAGCCTTGGCCGCGATGTCCGTACGGTGGTGCGAGCCGTCCAGATGAAGACGCGAGACCGCCCGGTAGGCGCGGTCGCGGGCCGTGGAGAGGTCCGAGCCGGTCGCCGTGACCGACAGCACACGGCCGCCCGCGCTCAGCACCTCGCCCGACGCGCCCCGCTTCGTGCCCGCGTGCAGCACGTACGCGTGCTCGTCCTGCTCCGCGACCTCCGAGAGGCCCTCGATCGGGTCACCCGTGCGCGGCGTCCCGGGGTAGTTGTGTGAGGCGATGACGACGGTGACCGCGGCGCCGTCGCTCCACCGCAGGGCCGGGAACGTTGCCAGGGCGCCGGTGGCCGCCGCGCGCAGCAGCCCCGCCAGCGGCGTCCGCAGCCGCGCCAGCACGACCTGGGTCTCCGGGTCGCCGAAGCGGGCGTTGAACTCGATGACCCGTACGCCGCGGGAGGTGATCGCCAGACCGGCGTAGAGGAGTCCGGAGAAGGGCGTGCCCCGGCGGCGGAGTTCGTCCACCGTCGGCTGCAGCACGGTCTGCACGACCTCGTCGACGAGCTTCGGGTCGGCCCACGGCAGCGGCGAGTACGCGCCCATCCCGCCGGTGTTCGGCCCCTCGTCCGCGTCCAGCGCCCGCTTGAAGTCCTGCGCGGGCTGGAGGGGTACGACCGTCTCGCCGTCGGTGACGGCGAACAGCGACACCTCGGGCCCGTCCAGGAACTCCTCGATGACCACGCGGTCGCAGGCCAGCGCGTGCCGGCGGGCGGCCTCGATGTCGTCCGTGACGACGACGCCCTTACCGGCGGCCAGGCCGTCGTCCTTCACCACGTACGGGGGCCCGAAGGCGTCCAGCGCCTCGTCGACCTCCTGTGCGTCGGCGCAGACGTACGCCCGGGCGGTGGGCACGTTCGCCGCCGCCATGACGTCCTTGGCGAAGGCCTTGGAGCCCTCCAGCCGCGCCGCCTCGGCGGACGGCCCGAAGACGGGGATGCCCCGCGCGCGGACCGCGTCCGCGACACCGGCGACCAGCGGCGCCTCGGGCCCTACGACCACCAGGTCGGCGGCCAGCTCCGCCGCCAGACCGGCCACCGCGGGGCCGTCCAGGGCATCCACCGGGTGCAGTTCGGCGACCTCCGCGATACCGGCGTTGCCGGGGGCGCAGTGCAGCGCGGTGACGTCGGGATCGAGGGAGAGAGAGCGGCACAGGGCGTGTTCGCGGGCGCCGCCGCCGATGACAAGGACCTTCACGCGCTTCAGGGTAATGGCCCGCACCCCGGGGCCGGTGTGCCGCCCCTCCCGGGCGGGACCGCGCCTCGTGTCCGGGCGGGGCCGATCACGCTCCTCGGGCTGGAACCGCACCCCGTCTCCCGGCGGAACCACGCCTCGACTCCCGCCAGGACCCCGACTCATCCACGGCAGGGCCGATCCCACTCTTCTGGCCGGAACCACACCCCGCCTCCGGACACGACCGGTCCTCCTCTCCGGGCGGAACCGCGCCTCGTCCGGGCAAAGGCCGTTCCCGCTCTCCAGCCCGGAGGGCCGAACCGCAGCCCCTCACCGGGCGGGACCACGCCCCGTCTCCGGGCGGGGGCCCCGCCCTGCCCTCGGGCGGCTCGCCCACTCCTGCGCCCGGCCCGAGCCGCGGCACTCTTTCGGGTGAGCCGTCCGCGGCGCCTATACCTGATCACGCCCCCCTTCCGAGCGGCAATCTCGCGATCATGCCCTCGAGCCCAGCCTTTCGGCGGTAGGAAGGGGCCCGCGCACGCACCGCACCGGGCATCACGCGGGGCACCGCCACAGAACCGCAGGGCCATCGCAGAGGGAGCGCACGGGTGAGCAAGCCGGAGATGCAGCCCGAGGGGCTCCCGCGCGAGGGATGGGGGAAAGGGGGGATGGGGTCCGGGGAGAGCCACGCCGACCTGCTCGGCCGGCCCCTTCCGGCGGGCGACTGGGGTGAGCCCGCTGACCGCCTCGAGGATTTGTACCGGTGGGTCGAGAGCCGCGCGCTGGAGACCGTCGACTGGTATCTCGCGGGGCGGCTGTGGAAGCGGCGCGGGGCCAGGGCGCTGCGGATGGCCGCAGCCGTCGCGGCCGGCGTCGGCGTCACCCTGCCCCTGCTGGGCCTCATCGGCCTGCTGGCCGACGGCGCCGGCTGGGGCTATCTCGCGCTGCTGGTGGCCGCGGTGTGCGTGGGCGCCGACCGGTTCTTCGGGCTGACGTCGGGCTGGATCCGGGACGTGGCGACGGCGCAGGCGGTGCAGCGGCGGCTGGAGGCGCTCCAGTTCGACTGGGCGTCGGAGAGCGTCCGGGAGGTGCTCGGCCCGACCGAGGGCACCGCGAGCGAGGCCGCCGAACGCTGTCTGTCGGTGCTGCGCCGCTTCTCCGAGGGCGTCTCCGAACTCGTACGGTCCGAGACCGCCGACTGGATGGTGGAGTTCCGGGCCGGCTCGGCCCCCTTGCGCACCCAGTCGCTGGTGCCGTGGGGGCCGCGGCCGGAGCACCACGGACAGCCACCGAGCCGCCTTCCGCTGCCCCCCGGAAGCCGCCCGAACATGCCGCGGCAGCGGCCGCCCGAAACACCGCGCTGACCGTGCCGGCCGGCCGCTCACCGGGCCCCGGGGCTCAGCTGAAGACGATCATCGATCCCTGGCCCAGACTGCGGGTCGCCGCCGCGTGCAGCCCCAGCCAGACGTGCCGCTCACGGGCGTACGGGCTGTCGTCGTACGGGGCCGTGGCCGCGGGCTCCTCCAAGGACGTCGGGCGGCCCGGGGCTGCGGGCGCCGCGGGCGGGTTGGCCGGGTCGATGCCGATCGCCGGTGCCACCGCCTCCAGTTCGCGCAGCAGACCGCTGCTGGATCCCAACGGGCCGCCGCCTGCGAGCAGTTCCTCGTTGGCCAGCGGCTGCGGGAAGTCCACCGGCACATACGCGCCCGCATGGTCGTAGTGCCACACCAGATGCGACTGCTGCGCGGTGGCCTCGAACATCTCCAGCAACTGCTCGTAGTCGCCGCCCAGTTCGTCGACCGGGGTCACCGGCAGCCCGCAGATCTGCAGCAGATACGCCCGGCGCAGGAAGTGGAGTGCGTCGTAGTCGAATCCCGCGACCGGGGCGACGTCGCCGGACAGGCCCGGCATATAGCCGAAGACCGGGACGGGCGGCAGATTCGCCTCGCTCAGCGCCTTGTCGTAGACCGCGAGCTCTTCGGCGAACGGATTGTCGGGGCTGTGGCACAGCACATCGACGAGGGGGACCAACCACAGGTCACACGCCACGGGGGCTCGCTCTCTCTCGGGTGCCGGACGCTTGCTCGGTGAGATGGTCGGGACAGCGTAGTGCCCCGGGCACGCTGCGTCAGCCCACGTCCCACACCCAGGCGTCCCCGACACGCTCGCCCGTACGGCCGAGCAGCCGCTGAACGGTGATCCGCAGCGCCTCGTCGTTCGGCTGCGGCGCCAGGACCAGGGCACCGGCGTGCCAGTATTCCAGGTCCTCCCGGGCTGCCCGCCGCTGCTGCGCACCGATGGGGGGGACCAGGCCGGTGTAGCGGACATCACGGAGCAGTTCGCTGGTGGGGCGCGGTACGGCGCCGTAGATCCCGACCCGGTCGGGTCCGAAGGGACCGTTGAAGTAGCCGCCGGGCAGCGTAAAGCCGAAGCCGGCGTCGGTCTGCCACTTCAGTGCGCTCGCCTCGCCCGGCGACGGCAGCGGTACGGGCACGAGTGACTGGCCCGGCCGGACGTACGAGCGCCACTCGCCGTGCGTGACGACCGAGGGGACGACCGGCCGGTCGACGGTCTCCAGGGGCGTGGGGACGATCGGCAGCAGCGCGGCGGCCAGGGCAATACCGCCGGTGACCCGGACCATGCGCGCCGGGCCGGGTCCACTCCGGTCCGGGTCCGCCGGGGTCACGGCAGCCGCCGCCCGCGCCACCGCCGTCCAGGCCAGGGCCAGCAGCATGCCGATGGCCGGAGCGCACACCATCGCGTAACGCGACTCGATGACCGACTCGAACAGCGGCAGTCTGTCGAAGACCCACCAGGGGCCGGGTGCCGTCGCGTCCGTGAACGGCAGCGGGACCCGGGCGCCCAGGGACAACAGGGCGACGACGACCGTCGTGCAGGTCAGGGCTCGTACGGCCACGCTGTTCCAGAGGGTCACGGCGATGGCGAGCAGCAGGGAGACCAGCGGCCAGCCGTAGAAGGCGTTCTGCTCGGTCGGATTGAGGGACAGCGCGCCCGCCGTCTCCTCGTCGCCCGCCAGTGCGCGGCCGGAGAACTCGATGAGGGCGAGCGGGGGGTTGCCGGTCGGGCCGTGGAGGATGCTGCGGTAACTCTGGTCGCCGGAGAACTGCCAGTACAGCGGGTACGCGACGAGGGGCAGACAGACCGCGGCGCCGATGCCGAGGCCACGCAGGAGCGGCAGGGCGGCGGCGCGTGCCTCGGCGGGGCGCATACAGGCGTAGGCGACCGCGAAGACCAGCATGCCGGTGGCGGCGAGCAGCAACGATTCCTCGCCGAGGAAGATCTGCCAGGCGACGAGCAGTCCGAGTACGACCCCGTCGCGCACCACCCGCGGGCCCCGCCCGCCGTCGGTGCCCGCCGTGGCGGCCCCGTCGGGCCGGGCCCCGCACAGCCTCAGGACTCGGTCGATGATCAGGGGGATGACGAAGAGCACCACCAGATTGGGGTGGGCGTTGGCGTGCGAGATCATCGGTGGCGCGAAGGCGCTGAACGCCCCGCCCAGGAAGGCCGCCGCGCGGTCGCGGGTGAGGTGGGTGCGGATCAGCCGGTACCAGGCGGTGGCGGTCGCCGCGAGCCCGCCGGTGAGGACGAGCGCCCAGGTCACGGTCGGTCCGAAGAGGGCGGTGACGGGTGCGAGGGGGACGGACAGGCCGAGCATCACGGTGTTCGCCATGAGGTTCACACCGAGCGGGAAGTTCTGCTGGACGGTGAAGAGCGGGTTGTCCAGGTTCAGCACGTTGTGGGCGGTGACCGCGAAGAACCACTCCCACTGGCTCTGGTCGCGCATGCTGTCGACGAGATAGCGCCGGTCGAGGTCGGCCCAGAGGTGGATGTACAGCAGAAAGGCCGCCAGCAGATGACCGAGGGGCACGGCGACGGCGGCCGGGCGGATACGCCGGAGCCAGGTCCGCCGCGGTGCGTCGGGCTCAGGGCCTTCCCCGCCGGTCCGTCCCTGGCGCACCCCGTCCTGTGGGCGTGCCCCGTCCTGTGGGCGTGCCCCGTCCCCGTCCTGGGCGCGTACCCCGTCCTGTGTACGCACCCCGTCTCTCGTCTCGTCCGGCGTCCCGTCGGGCGTCGTTCCCGTGTCCGTCACCGCGTCCGTCACCGCGTCCTCGTTTCGCGCCGCAGCCGGACCCGTACGATCTCGGCCAGCACCTTGGCGTAGTCCAGCGGACCGACCTTGGATCCGGGCTGGTGGGCCCAGCGCACCGGTACCTCGGCTATCGGCCAGCCGTTGACGTGGAAGATCCGCAGGATCTCGACATCGAAGCCCCAGCCGTCGGTACGGGCGCGGGCGAACGCCGTCCGCGCCTTGTCCCCGTCGAAGAGCTTGAACCCGCACTGGGTGTCGCGTATCCCGGGCACCGCCATGGTCTGTATCAACCGGTTCCCGGCCTTCCCCAGCAGTTCGCGCACCACATGCTGGCGGGCCTCGATCCGGGATCCGGGGCGGGCCCGCGAGCCGATCGCGGCGGCGTAGCCCTCGTCCAGCCGCTCGTGCAGCCGGCCCATCTCGTCGATGGGCGTTGCGGCGTCGGCGTCGCAGAAAAGCACGCGGCTGCCACGCGAGGCCCGTATCCCGATCCGTACAGCGTGGCCCTTGCCGCGGTTGACGGGGACGCGCAGCAGCCGGATACGGGGCTCGGCGGCGACGGCTTCGGCGGCGACCGCGGCAGTGGCGTCGGTCGAGCCGTCGTCGACGACGATCAGCTCCCAGCGGCAGCCGGTGGTGCGGAGGTAGTGGCGCACCTGGTCCAGGCCGGGGCGCAGCCGGTGCTCCTCGTTGAAGGCCGGGATGACCACCGAGACGTCGACGACCGCGGCGGACTCGGCGGGGAGGTGCTGCCTGGGCGCGGGCACCGCCGCCCGGTGTACGGCGTCCATGCCTTCTCCCCCTCCTGCATTCCCCGTGCCGCGGTCGACCGTGTGTACGGTACCGGCCCGCCCATGGGCGAACGGGCCAAGGGCCAAGGGAACAAAGGCCGGTGGCCTTTTCCGCCGGTCACTGTTACGACGACGGGGAGCCGTCCCTGGTTGTACGGCCCGCGCGGCCGCACTGCTCGACGAACGGCGGAAGCCGCTCGGCCCGACCCGCCCCGCGAGTCAGTCGGCCGTCCCGATCAGGTGGTCGAGCAGGTGGAGGCAGTGGTCGTTGTACTCGGTGACGATGCGCTGCGCGGCCGCGGCGTCCCGGGCGGCGACGGCGTCGACGAGCTCCCGGTGACGGCTCCACAGCCGCCCCTGGAGATCCCCCTCGCGGCGCAGATACGGCACGGTGAACGCCCAGCACTGCACGCGCACCCGGTCCAGCAGATCCGCTAGGTACGGATTGCCGACCAGGCCGCCCAGCTCGCGCCAGAACCTCAGGTCGTAGCCGATGAGGATGTCGAGGTCACCCGCGCGCGAGGCCCGCTCGGCCTCGTCGGCCCGTCGCCGTACGGAGGCGAGCCCGCCCGTGTCCACCGCCCGCTTCAGACGCTCCGTGGCCAACCGGAAGATGCCGTCGCCGACGAGGGCGCGGGCCTCGACCATGTTGCGGAAGTCGTCGGGGGTGAACCGGCGCACCTGGAAGCCCCGGTGGTGCTCCAGATGGACCAGGCCCTGGGCCGCGAGGTCGACGAGCGCTTCCCGCACGGGCGTGGCCGAGACGCCGTACTGCTCGGCGATCTCCTTCACGGTGACGTGCCGCCCAGCGGGCAGCCGGCCCGCGAGCACCTCGTCGCGCAGCGCCTCGGCGATCTGCTGCCGCAGGGTGTTGCGCGTGACGGGTCCATGGCCGGGCATGTGTCGGGGTCTCCTTCGCGAACCGCGGCCGCACGCACACGCGAGCGGCCGTCGCCACACGATAGGCGACGGCCGCACGGGCGGACTCCGGCTCGTCGGCGCAGGCCGGGCCGTTCTTCAGGCCGCGTGGGCCGCGCTGCAGGCCGTGGATCGTTGTTCAACCCGTGTGTGCCGCTCCTCAGGCCGCGGCCGCATCAGATCCATGTGGGCCGCTCCTCACGCCGCGGGCCGCTCCTCAGACCGTGTGCGCGTCGGCCACCGACAGGGCCTCGTCGAGGGCCGCCAGACCTTCCTTGGCCTCCGCCTCGGTGATCGTGCACGGCGGAACCACATGGGTGCGGTTCATGTTCACGAACGGCCACAGACCGCGCTGCTTGCACGCCGCCGTGAACTCGGCCATCGGGGCGTTGGCCGCCCCGGAGGCGTTGTACGGCACCAGCGGCTCCCTGGTCCCGCGGTCCCGGACCAGCTCCAGCGCCCAGAAAACACCCATGCCGCGGATCTCGCCCACGCTCGGGTGGCGCTCGGCGAGCGCGCGCAGTCCGGGCCCGAGGACGGTCTCGCCGATCGCGGCCGCGTTCTCGACAATGCCCTCCTCCTCCATCGCATTGATCGTCGCGATGGCCGAGGCGCAGGCCAGCGGGTGACCGGAGTACGTCAGACCACCCGGGTAGGGCCGCTGGTCGAAGGTCGCGGCGATCTCCGCGGAGATCGCGACGCCGCCGAGCGGGACGTAGCCGGAGTTGACGCCCTTGGCGAAGGTCATCAGGTCGGGCGTGACATCGAAGTGGTCGGCGGCGAACCAGCGGCCCGTACGGCCGAAGCCCGCCATCACCTCGTCGAGGACGAAGACGATCCCGTACCGGTCACAGATCTCCCGGACGCCCGCGAGATAGCCGGCGGGCGGAACGAGGATCCCCGCGGTGCCGACGACGGTCTCGAGAACGATCGCGGCGATCGACTGCGGCCCCTCGAAGGCGATCAGCTGCTCGAGGTGCGCCAGAGCGCGCTCGGACTCCTGCGCCTCGCTCTCCGCGTGGAAGTGGGAGCGGTAGAGGAACGGGCCCCAGAAGTGCACGACGCCCGCGGAAGCGGTGTCGGAGGGCCAGCGGCGCGGGTCGCCGGTGAGGTTGATCGCGGCGGCGGTGGCCCCGTGGTACGAGCGGTACGCGGACAGGACCTTCGCCCGGCCGGTGTGCAGCCGGGCCATCCGTACGGCGTTCTCGACGGCCTCGGCCCCGCCGTTGGTGAAGAAGATCTTGTCCAGGTCACCGGGGGTGCGCCCGGCGATCAGCCGCGCGGCCTCCGCCCGTACGTCCACGGCGAAGCCCGGCGCGATCGTGCACAGCTTGCCGGCCTGCTCCTGGATCGCCGCGACGACCTTGGGGTGCTGGTGGCCGATGTTGGTGTTGACCAGCTGGGAGGAGAAGTCGAGGTAGCGGTTGCCGTCGTAGTCCCAGAAGTACGAGCCTTCCGCTCCGGCGACGGGCAGGGGGTCGATGAGCCCCTGCGCGGACCAGGAGTGGAAGACATGGGCGCGGTCGGCGGCCTTGACAGCCTTCCCGACCCGGGGATCTGCGGATGGGGTCATGCGCTCCAGCGTAAGGAGCGGGGCGGGCCGCCCGACACCGCCAACCTGTATGGCCTCGGCCACGCCGCCCGGCATCCTGTCGGGTCGCCCGGCGGGTGCTGGAAGGCGTCCCCGGGCCGGCCCGGCACCCGCCCGCCCGGCGGGTGCCGGGAACTCGGGCGGACTCGGGCGGACTCAAGCGCCGGGGCCCGCTATCGCCGGCCCGCCTATCCTCGTCTGGCAGCGCAGCGCACCAGTGAGCGGGGGGACCGCGGCCCATGGATGAGTTGAGAACCGAAGATCCTCAGTGGATCGGTGAATACCGGCTGCTCGGCCGGCTGGGCGCGGGTGGCATGGGGCGTGTGTATCTGGCCCGGTCCGAGCGGGGCCGTACGGTCGCAGTCAAGCTCGTCCAGGCCGAGCTGGCCCATCAGTCCGACTTCCGGCGCCGATTCGCGCAGGAGGTGGAGTCGGCCCGGCGGGTGGGCGGCCGGTGGACCGCCCCCGTACTCGACGCCGACACCGAGGCCGACACTCCCTGGGTGGCGACCGGGTACATCGGCGGGCCGTCCCTCCACGCCGTCGTCGCTGAGGACTTCGGGCCCCTGCCGGAGCATTCGGTACGGGTCCTGGCCGACGGTCTTGCCCACGCGCTGCGCGACATCCACGGCGCCGGGCTCGTCCACCGCGACCTCAAACCGTCCAACGTCCTCATCACCATCGACGGCCCGCGCGTCATCGACTTCGGTATCGCCCGAGCCGTGGAGACGCCGGCGGGCGGCGGGCTGACGATGACGGGGGCAGTTGTCGGATCGCCCGGTTTCATGTCGCCGGAGCAGGTGCGCGGGGAGCGCGTCAGCACCGCGAGCGACCTCTTCTGTCTCGGGTCGGTGCTGGCCTTCGCGGCCACCGGGCGCCAGCCGTTCGGCACCGCCGACAGCGGTCTGCACGCGCTGATGTTCCGGATAGCCGAGGAGGAGCCCGATCTGACGGGCCTCCCCGACGGGCTCCGGGAGCTGGTCCTCGGCTGCCTCGCCAAGAGCCCCGCCGAGCGGTTCACCGTGGAGCAGGTGATCGAACGCTCGGGCGACGGGTCGGGGGAGGAGCCGTGGCTGCCCGGCGGACTCCTCGCCCGTCTCGGGCGTGACGCGCTGCAACTGCTGGAGGCGGAGATCCCACGGGCTTCCACGGCGTCCGCCGACCCGTCGGGCGCCGCTCGACCGTTTTCCGGGGGCCCCTCGGCAGCCTCTCCACCGTTGTCCGAACCCCGCTCGGCATCCGCTCCGCCACTGTCCGGGCCCCACTCCGCCTCCGCTCCCCCGTCGTCCGGAGCCCCCTCGGCGCCTCAGGCCGTCGCCACACCGCCGTCCGTCACCCCCCTGCCGTCGGCCCAGCCACCGCCCGTCGCCCCCGCACTGTCCACCCCGGCCTCCCCCGGCCATCCCTGGACGGGCGGAACCACAGCCCCGTATCTGCCCGGCCCCGCGCCCGCCCCCTACCCCCGCCCCCACCACCCGGCAGCGCCCCCGGTGTGGCGGTCGCCGCGCGCCCTGGGGACCTGGCTCGCCGTCCTGCTCGGGATATCGGGCGTGTTCACCCTGATCGACCTCACCCTCAACTCCACTCTGTACGGGGCCTACACGGACTACTTCGAGGGCACCGGGACCCTCGCCGCGATCACCGATCGCACGACCTCCATTGACGCGGTCGGCGTCTTCGCCGCCCTGATCAGTCTCGCGACGATCGTGGTGTGGCCGGTCTGGTTCCGGCGTCTCCACATCAACGCGGAACTCCTCGCCCCGCGAGGACAGCGCTTCAGCCGCGGATGGGCCGTCGGCTCCTGGTTCGTCCCGGTGGCGCAGCTCTGGATCCCCAAGCAGATGGTGAACGACATCTGGCGTGCGAGCGTCTCGCCCGCACCGGGCCCGTACCCGGGCCGCCCGGGGGCGCCGCGCAGAAACGCGCTGCTCAACTGGTGGTGGGGGCTGTACCTCACGATGTGCCTGTCCGGCCTGGTCAGCGCCCTGGTGTTCGCCGCCGCCGTCTCCCACAGCGATCACCGGGGCGCGACGGCCTGGGCCATCCTGACCGACCTCGCCGAGCTCCCGGCGTCCGCCCTCGCCGTCGCCGCGGTCCTCCGGCTCACCTTCCTGCAGGAGAAGCGCGCCGGCGGCGGGCAGGGCGCGACCGGGCCGTACGGGCCGGGGTACGGCCGGAGGTACTGACCTCGGACCTCGGACCAGGAAGTCCCCGATTGACAGCACGCTGCCTTTTTGACAGCATGCTGCATATCGCCGGTGCCTGTCCCGCCCGCCGCACCACCCCAGGACCGCGGCGCCGGCCCAGGACCGTTCCGGACCGAGGAGGAGCCATGCTTCGCAAGACCGTTCACGTGGCCGTCTACGACACCCTGGCCGACTGGGAATTCGGACACGCGACCGCGTATCTGCGCGACACCGCCTACCACCGTCCCCCGAGGGCCGGAGTGGACATCAGGGCCGTCTCGGCCACCGGCGGCGAGCCCGTCACCACGATCGGCGGACTGCGTCTGCTGCCCGACCTCGCCCTGGACGCGCTGCGGCCGGAGGACAGCGCGATGCTGATCCTCCCGGGCGCGCAGCTCTGGGACACCGGTGAGGAGAACGCGCCCTTCGCCCGGAAGGCGCGGGAGTTCCTCGACGCCGGAGTGCCGGTCGCGGCCATCTGCGGCGGGACGGCCGGACTGGCCCGGGAAGGACTGCTCGACGACCGCGATCACACCAGCGCCGTGGCCGGGTATCTCGCCGGACAGCCGGGCTACGGGGGCGGGGAGCGCTACCGGGAGGACGCGGACGCGGTGCGGGACCGCGGGCTCATCACCGCCGGACCGACCCAGCCGGTCGCCTTCGCCCGGGAGATCCTGGCCGAGCTGGACCTGATGGAGCCGGAGGTGCTCGACGCCTGGTACCGGCTGTTCGCGCACTCGGACGCCGGCGCCTTCCCCGTCCTGATGGGTGCGAGCGGATGACTCCGGCGCCTGCGCAGCGGCCTGCAACCGAGCCGGATGGGTCCGGGCGGTCGGCCGAGAAGGAACTGCTGTCCCGGACCGCCCTCGGTGTCTTCCGTCTGAACGGCCAGTTCCTGGCCGTCTCGGAGCAACTGGCCCAGCCTGCCGGGCTGACCGCCGCCTGGTGGCAGGTGCTCGGCGCCGTCCTGCACGAGCCGCTGCCCGTGTCCGGCATCGCCCGCGCCATGGGCATCACCCGGCAGAGCGTGCAGCGCATCGCCGATCTGCTGGTCGGCAAGGGGCTCGCCGAGTACGTACCCAACCCCGCGCACCGCCGCGCCAAGCTGCTCCGGCCCACCGAGGAGGGCCACGCCGCCGTACGGCGGATCGGGCCGGGCCACGCGAAGCTCGCCGAGGCTCTCGCGAAGGAGCTGGGACCGGACGCATTCGCCGAAACCGTACGGGTGCTGGAACGGCTGTCCCGCGCCATGGACACCATCGAGGACGCCTGAGGCATTGACCCGCTCCGCTGTCCCTCCCGGCCTCTATCCTCTTGCCCATGGGGGAAGTTCGGGGGAATCGGGCGAGGGGGGACGACGGGGACATGGACGCACTGAGGTCCGATGACCCGCAGCGGATCGGCGCGTACCGGCTGCTGGGAAGACTCGGGGCGGGGGGCATGGGGCTGGTCTATCTGGCCCGTTCCGACCGCGGCCGTACGGTCGCGGTCAAACTGATCCGCCAGGAGCTGGCCGACCAGGAGGAGTTCCGCAGGCGCTTCCGGCAGGAGGTCCACGCCGCCCGACGGGTCGGCGGGGAGTGGACCGCACCCGTTCTGGATGCCGACACCGAGGCGCCCACGCCCTGGGTGGCGACCGGCTATATCGCCGGTCCGTCGCTGCAGAGCGTCATCACCGAGCACGGGCCGCTGCCCGAACGGTCCGTCCGCGTCCTGGCGGCCGGGCTGGCCCGCGCCCTCCAGGACATCCACGGCGCCGGACTGATCCACCGCGACCTCAAACCGTCGAATGTGCTGGTGACCATCGACGGCCCGCGCGTCATCGACTTCGGCATCGCCCGCGCCCTGGGGACCGTCACCGACGGCGGCCTCACCCGCACCGGGGCGATGGTCGGCTCCCCCGGCTTCATGGCACCGGAGCAGGTGCGCGGCGAGAGCATCACCACGGCCTGCGATGTCTTCTGCCTCGGGTCGGTGCTGGCGTACGCGGCGTCGGGGCAACTGCCCTTCGGCACGGCGAACAGCGGACTGCACGCACTGATGTACCGCATCGCCGAGGAGCGGCCGGACCTCACGGGGCTGCCCGAGCAGCTGCGGGAGCTGGCCGCCGACTGTCTCACCAAGGACCCGGCGCAGCGCCCCACACCGGCACAGGTGCTGGAGCGCGCGGACGCGGAGGGGCAGCCCGGGGAGCCCTGGCTGCCCGGTGGGCTGGTCGCCCAGCTGGGGCGGCATGCCGTGCAGCTCCTGGACGCCGAGAACCCGGAGGCCGCACCGCCGGCCGGACCCCGGGCGCAGGGCCCGCACTCCATGCCGACCATGGTCGCGCTGCCCGCCGAACCGCCCGCGCCCGGACCGCCCACACCTCCGTACGGCCCGCCGCCCCCCGCCACGGCCGCGTACGGCCATCCGCAGCCCGGCTACGGCTACCCCCAGCCCCCCGCGGGGTACGGCACCACGGTCGGGTACGCCCCGGAGCCGGAGCGCCGGGTCCGTACGACCGCGCTGATGGTGGCCGTCGCCCTGGTGGTGGCGCTGGCGGGCGGCACCACCGTGTACGCCCTGATGCAGAAGGACGACGCGCGCGGCAGCCAGTCCCGGGAGCGGTCCGCGACCTCGAACGACCGTGCCGGTACCGGGGGCGAGGAGTCCCCGGCGGGCGGCAGCAGTGGCTCCGGCGGCTCCCCGTCCCCGTCGGACCCCTCGGGGAGCGCCGCCGGGGGGATTCCCCAGGAGTACCTGGGCACCTGGGAGTCGCGCTTCGGCGCCTCGGGCACGGACGTACGGCGGTTCACCCTGCGGCAGGGAGCCCCGGGCGAGACGGTCTTCACCATGACCGCTGACGGTGCGAGCTACCACTGTGCGTTCACGGCGGAGCTGAGATCCGCCGGCCCGCCGGTCGAACTCGAACCGTCCACGGTCACCTCCGGCCCGGCGGAGTCCTGCAAGGCCGGTCCGGTGACCGCCCTGGAACTGACCGGCGACGGCAACCTCCGCCGCACCTTCTCCGACGGCAGCGCGACGCCGCTGACGTACTCCCGGGTGGGGTGAGCGCAGCCTTCCGGCGCGGAAAGGCCCCGGCCGGGCGGTGCTCGGCCGGGGCCCCGGGCGCGTACCCCGCCCCCGTTCTCCCGCTGGCTCCTCGCCTCTAGAGGAAGGAGGTGATCTCGATCGTCTCTGTGCGGCCCGGGCCGACGCCGATCGCGGAGATCGGGGCGCCGGACATCTCCTCCAGCGCCTTGACGTACGCCTGGGCGTTCTTCGGCAGGTCACCGAAGGCCTTCGCCTTGCTGATGTCCTCGGACCAGCCGGGCAGCATCTCGTAGATCGGCTTCGCGTGGTGGAAGTCGGTCTGGCTGTACGGCAGTTCCTCGACGCGCTTGCCGTCGACCTCGTACGCCACGCACACCGGGATCTGCTCCCAGCCCGTGAGCACGTCGAGCTTGGTCAGGAAGAAGTCGGTCAGGCCGTTGACGCGGGTCGCGTAGCGTGCGATAACCGCATCGAACCAGCCACAGCGGCGGTCGCGGCCGGTGGTCACACCGCGCTCGCCGCCGATGCGGCGCAGCGCCTCGCCGTCGTCGTCGAACAGCTCCGTCGGGAAGGGGCCGGCGCCCACACGCGTGGTGTAGGCCTTGAGGATCCCGATGACCCGGGTGATCTTCGTCGGGCCCACGCCGGTGCCGGTGCAGGCACCGCCCGCGGTGGGGTTCGAAGAGGTGACGAAGGGGTACGTACCGTGGTCGACGTCGAGAAGGGTTCCCTGGCCGCCCTCGAAGAGGACGACCTTGCCCTCGTCGAGCGCGTCGTTGAGCACCAGGGTGGTGTCGGCGACATAGCCCCGGATCCGGTCCGCGTAGCCGAGGAGCTCCTCGACGACCTGGTCGGCCTGGATGGCGCGGCGGTTGTAGAGCTTGGCCAGGATCTGGTTCTTGAAGTCGAGAGCCGCCTCGACCTTCTGCGTCAGGATCGACTCGTCGAACAGGTCCTGGACGCGGATACCGACGCGGTTGATCTTGTCGGCGTAGGCCGGGCCGATGCCGCGACCGGTGGTACCGATCCTGCGCTTGCCGAGGAACCGTTCCGTCACCTTGTCGACGGTCGTGTGGTACGGCGTGATCAGATGGGCGTTACCGCTGATCAGCAGCTTGGACGTGTCGACGCCGCGCTCGTTCAGCCCGCTCAGCTCGGAGAGCAGGACCGCGGGGTCGACCACGACACCATTACCGATGACCGGAGTGCAGCCGGGCGAGAGAATCCCGGAAGGGAGGAGGTGGAGCGCATATTTCTGGTCGCCGACGACGACCGTGTGGCCGGCGTTGTTGCCGCCCTGATAGCGCACCACGTAGTCCACGGAGCCACCGAGCAGGTCGGTGGCCTTTCCCTTGCCCTCATCACCCCACTGAGCACCGAGCAGCACAAGTGCGGGCACAGGCGTACACCCCTTCCGGGCGGGGCATGTCCAACGTGCACGGCGGCGTTCGCACGGCGTTTTGAGTCGTGCGCCGCCACCAGAGCCGTCGAACCGGTGCCCCGGATAGACGAAGCCCCTGGCGCAACAGCGACAGGGGCTCTTGCACCGAGAGATTACCTGAGGAAGGACCGAGGTGTCGGCTCCAGCTCCCACCGGACACCCCCTGCTCGTCGTCATCGACCCGCTCGCCCGCCGTACCGACGGCGAGGCGGTGCGCATCGCGAAGGATGTGCTGTGTGCGGGCGCGACCGCGAAGATCTGCCTGCCGGACGGTCCTGAGGAGGTCGCGCGGGCTCTGTCCCGCCGGGGCAGTCGGCGGCCGGTGGTGGTGGGCGACGACACGGCGCTGCTGCGCATCGTAGGGATGCTGCACCGGGAACGGGTGCTGAGCGATGCGGCGCTGGCGCTGGTACCGGTCGGCGCCTCGGAGGCGGCGGTGGCGCTGGCGGGCGCCCTGGGCGTTCCGACGGGGCCGGTGGCTGCGGCGCGGGCGGTCCTGGACGGCGTGGACCACGAGATGGACCTGCTGGTGGACGACAGTGACGGCGTGGTGCTGGGCGGACTGCACCTCCCGATTCCGGCGACTGGCTCTGCGGGCTCCTCGGGCTCCTCGGGCCGGGGTGCGCCCCGGCCGTGGTGGGCGCCGGGGCTGCGGACCTGCCGCTCGCTCGTACGCGGTCTGGCGGGGCAGCGGCCGGCGCTCGGCGGGACAGGCACGTCCCTTCTGGCCGGGCTGCCCTCACCGGCGGCCTCGGCCGCGTCGCTCCCGGCCGCCCGGCCGCCCCGCGACGGCGGCTCGCACCGGCTACGGGTGGAGGCGGACGGTGAGCTGCTCGTGGACCTGGACCGGCCGGTCGAGGGGGTGTCGGTGACCACCTCGCGCTCGGGGGCCGACGGGCTGGCCCGGGTCGTCGTACAGCCGAGCGCCGAGAGCGGCGACCTGGCGCCCGTGACCGCACGGGCGCGCGCGATCACGATCTCGGGCCCGGACTTCCACTACCGGGCGGACGCGCTGGTGGGCGGCCCGGTACGCACCCGCACCTGGACGGTACGCCCGAGCGCCTGGCGCCTGACGCTCCCCCGCGGCTGACCCTTGACGGGGAGCCCGCGCCGGACGCCCGGCGCGGGCTCCGTACAAGTGCACACTGCGGGGGCGGCGGCCCCCGGCGGAAGGCGAAGTCGCCGGGGCAGCGCGGCTGGGCGCCGGGTCGCGGGCGTCGCCGCGGTGCTCAGGCGACTACCGCGGTTCCGCCGGGCGGGCGCCGGAAAGAGAGCATCACCCCGGCCTCGCGCAGCGGCTCCTCCGTGTGGCTGAGCCCGGGAACGGCGACGATGGCGGATCCCGGTGCCCGTACCGGCTCGTGGCCCAGCCGGGTGAGACCTGCCCGGAAACGGTCCGCCTGGACGGCATTGTGGGCGCCGATGACCTCGGGGCCGGTCTCCTCGATGAGGGCGATGGAGTGCTCGCCAGGCTGCCGCGCAGCGCTGCCGTGTGCGCAGCTCGCAGAGGCCTACATAGCCTGCGTGGTGGGGTCCGCCGATACTTCCGCCCAGACGGTCTTGCCTACCCCGGCGCGGGGCATCGTGCCCCAGCGAGCGGCCAGGGTGTCCACCAGAAGGAGCCCGCGGCCCGATTCATCGTCGGAGGCGGGAGCCACCGAACCGGTCCGGGGCCACTCCGGACCAGCATCCGAGACCTCGATACGGACGAGGCGCGCCTGCGCGTCCAGGGCGAGGCGGAGGCGGAACTCGCGCCCTGGCACACGACCGTGACGCACGGCATTGGCAGTCAGCTCCCCGACCAGCAGAGCGACGGTGCACAAAGTGTCGGACGCGGGCGGATGCCCCCACTCCTCCAGACGCCGCACGGCAAGCCGCCGGGCGAGCCGTGCACCTCGGGGCGACGAGGTGAACTGCATCGCGAATACCTGATGTCCGGCCCCGGTCCCGGCGCCTGCCGCCTCCCCCTCACCGAGGGCCCTTTCGGCACTCTCCGTCTCCCGTTCCGGGCCGTCGCCCGCCATGGCCGTGGTCTTCAGCACGGTGTCGTCCATCCCAGTCCATCGATCCTTGCGCACGAACCGCAGCGTGCGCGGATCGTGACGTTCCGTGCTCAAGGGTCGTCCGCCCGTCCTACGCTCGGAAGGTGATGAAGCCTTACCTTTCTGGCCGTAAGGAACGGAAGTGAGCCCATGGCCAAGGGAATTGAGCCGGGAGAGTCGATGGCGGCACTGTTCGGCTCACGCGTCCGCAGACTCCGTACGGCGGCGGGGCTGACCCAGGCCGAACTGGGCGAGAAGACGCATGTGGTCAGCACCCGGATCACGCAGATCGAGCGCTGCTCCGGGGCGAAACCGACACGAGATATGGCGCGCGCGCTCGACGACGCCCTCGGGGCGGACGACCTGCTCGTCGACTTGTGGCCGTACGTCTACCGCGAGACATTTCCGGACTGGTCGCGGGCGTTCATGGAGCACGCGGCGAGGGCTGTCTCCATCGGTCAGTACGCGGCGCACGTCGTGCCGGGCCTGTTGCAGACCGAGGACTACGCTCGGGCGGTTCTTAGGCTCGATGCCCTGCTCAGCGACGAGGAGCAGTTGGAGGAGCGTGTCGCCGCCCGGCTAGGGCGCCAGGAGCGGCTCGCTTCCCCCGACCGCCCCTATCTCTGGGTGGTCCTGGACGAAGCCGTATTGAGGCGTCCGGTTGGCGGCCGGGCCATCATGCGCGAGCAGTTGGCACGGCTGCTCGAGGCAGCCGCCGAACCTCACATCACCGTCCAAGTGCTGCCCTTCGATCAGGGCGAGCATGAAGCGATGGGCGGATCTCTGACGTTGCTGAGCCTGCCGGACGCCACGGAAGTGGCTTATACAGAGGGCGCGGACTACGGCCAACTCATCGAGGAACCGGCAGATGTTCGCCGGTACTCGGTCATTTACGATCGGCTGCGGGCAGTGGCCCTGCCCCCGCTCATGTCGCTCGACATGATCCGGTCCGTGATGGAGGGCAACCACCGTGAAGCGAGCTTCCCGTCTCGATCTGACCGGCGCCGATTGGCGCAAGAGCAGCTACAGCAACCAGGCAGGCGGCGACTGCGTCGAGGTGGCCGACGGATTCCCCGGCCTCGTCCCCGTCCGTGATAGCAAGGACCCGGACGGCCCGGCACTGGTCTTCCCCGCGGCCTCCTGGGCAACGTTCATAGGCGAGTTGAAGGCCGCTTTCCGTCTCTGAGCCCGACCGGGCACCTGTCTTCGCCGGACTCACGGACCCACCGGACCCTCGTTCGCGGGGGACCGGTGGGCCACTCAACTCCCCAAAGAACCTGGGGAAAAGAACCCCTGCCCTCCCTCCCCTCCCTCGCATCACTCGGACGGGTGACCGGCTTGCGGGTGGGGGAAGCGGGCGGTTACGTTCGCCGCGACAACCGAAAACGATTACGGCCCCCGGCCGGGACTGGCATCCCGATCGAGGGCCTGACCGATCAGGAAGAGAAGCCTTCCCGATGGCTGGACCGCAGTCTAACGCGCGTCTGCGCGCCGACGCCGGGGCACCGACCTCCGGCGTGATCCACATCCGTACCCGCCTCACCGCCGACTTCACCGTGATCGCCAATGCCCTTGCGCAGCGGCGCGGAAGCGCGGTCACCGTCGGCGTCGCGGCGTACATCCTCTCCCTGCCGGATGGCGCTTCCGTGAGCATCGCGGCCCTGTGCCGACACTTCACCGAAGGAGAGATCCTGATCTCCCGGGCACTCCGGGAACTGGAGGCGGCCGGGTATCTGGAGCGACGGCGCGAGCGCGGGCCGGGTGGCGCGATCCGTACGCGGACGTACTTCTCGGACGTGCCGGGAACGAGGGAACCCGCAACGTCGCCGCCTCGTCCCCGAAGGCGCGCGGCGGCGGAGGCACCCGTGCCGACCGTCCAGCCCGAGGCAATCCCGCACGCCGCCGACCCTGCCGCCCCCGCCACCACCGACCCCGTACATCCGGCACGGTCCGCGAAGGCAGAGCCCGCACGCTTCGCGCAGCCCGCATCAGTTCCTGTCGCTCCCCCCGCACCGGAAGGCTCGTGCCCGCCGGACACCGCGCCCCCTCCACCGATCGCGGAGCCGGACCCGCGGGCGGTCGTCATCCTCGCCTCGCTGCGCATCCGCGACCCCCGACTGATCCTGTCCCGGCAAGAGGTCGACCGGCTCGCCCCGGCCGTCACCCAGTGGCTCGCGCAGGGGGTCGGGCAGGAGGAGATCACCGACCTCCTCACCACCGGCCTCCCGGACCGCTTCCGGGCACGACCGGCTCACATCCTGGCCTTCCGACTCCGCGACCTGCCTGTCGCCGTTCCCCGATCGACCGCGGCCTCCGCTGCACATGCCGTCCCGCCCTGGCAGACCTGCGACGGAGGCTGCGAACGCGCTTTCCGCGCCGCGGAACCGGGCCGCTGCCGTGACTGCCGGTCCGACGACGTGATCACGAGGGACCAGGTCATCAACCACGACGTCCACCTGCGAACGGCATGTTGAGTCGGGCGTATGGTGCCTCTTCCCCCGTGGGAGGCTGGTGGCGCCAAGATGCGGGGTCCGACCGCAACGGGAGGTGGATCATGGTCGACAGGTTCACGGACGGGCTTCTGACGCCTGCGGAAACGTCCTCCTACCTCGAGATTCCTTCGTCGACGCTGGCGTCCTGGCTGAAGGGCAGGGCTGCCGGTGCCCCTCTGGTGCACCAGGTGGAACCCGTGCGCAAGGGTCAGCCCTCGGTGCCGTTCATTGCGGTAGCCGAAGCACACGTCCTGCGTTCGCTGCGATCGCTCGGTCTGCGCATGAGCGAGATCAGGGAAGCGGCAGCCGCTGTGCGGGATGCCTTCGACACCTCTTACGGCCTCGTCTCGAAGCGGATCGCCACGGACGGCGTGGACATCTTCGTGGAGCACGGTTTCGGGGACCTGCGCAGGGCCCGGGACGGGCAGGCCCCGATCCAGGAGGTGGTATCCGACTATCTCCGCTACCTGACCTGGGAAGACGACGACGACTTCCCTTCAAGTCTGCGGCTGAGGCAGTACCCGGATTCCGTTCCGGTCGTGATCGACCCGAGGTTCGGCCGCGGTTTGCCGGTCATCGC
The DNA here is from genome assembly GCF_052245415.1 of Streptomyces sp. 8N706. NCBI lineage: Bacteria > Bacillati > Actinomycetota > Actinomycetes > Kitasatosporales > Streptomycetaceae > Streptomyces > Streptomyces sp. 8N706. Next base: position 30,993 of record NZ_JBQQBW010000074.1, read on the forward strand.
GGCCAATCGCGTCCCGGTGAAGGCGGTCACCGACCTCTGGGAAGCCGGCGAAACGGTCGAGGAGATCGCCTACGAGTTCGGTATGACCCCGGAACAAGTCGACTCCCTGTGCCACGCAGTGGTGCACCTTGCCGCCTGAGTTCTTCCTGGACCGCAACCTCGTACGCCCCAGCCGCCGGTCGCGGAGCAGCGCGCTCACCTCGCGGTGGTGCGGGATCAGCCACTGGCCGGTGGGTTCGAAGAAGTGCACACGACCCCGCTCCCGCAGCGCGGCGTAGGCGGGGTAGGGGTCCGTGACGAAGACGGGCGACCACGGGTTGAAGCCAGGGGCTGCGCTCATGGACCGACGCTACCCAGCACGGGCGCCGGAGGTCATCGGTCACCGCCCGGAGTCACCAGACCGATCTCGTAGGCGAAGACCGCCGCCTGAGTACGGTCGCGCAGGCCCAGCTTGACGAGGATGCGGCTGACATGGGTCTTGACGGTCGCCTCGGTGACGACCAGGCGGGCGGCGATCTCCCCGTTCGAGAGGCCCTGGGCGATCAGGGAGAGCACCTCCGTCTCACGCTCGGTCAGGGCCTCGATGCGGTCCATGCGCGGGGCACGGGGCGCGCCGAGCCGGGTGAACTCGGCCAGCAGCCGCTTGGTGACGGTCGGGGCGAGCAGCGCCTCGCCCGCCGCCACGATCCGTACGGCGTCGGCGAGCTGGCGGGCGGAGGCGTCCTTGAGGAGGAAGCCGGACGCACCGGCCCGCAGCGCCTCGTAGACGTATTCGTCGAGGTCGAAGGTGGTGAGGATCAGGACGCGGGCTCCCTCGTCGTCCTGCCGCTCCTGGGCGATCCGGCGGGTCGCCTCCAGGCCGTTCATGCCGGGCATACGGATGTCCATCAGGACGACGTCGGGACGGAGCGAGGCGACCTGGCCGACCGCCTCGCGACCGTCGAGCGCCTCGCCGACGACCTCGATGTCGGGCTGGGCGCTGAGCAGGACGGAGAAGCCCTCACGAACCATCAGCTGGTCATCGGCGATCAGCACACGGATCGTCATGCCCGGTCCTCCTCGGCGGCCGTACGGTCGAGCGGGAGGAAGGCCGCGACCTCGTAGCCGCCGTCGGCGGTGGGTTGGGCGGTCAGCTCCCCGCCGAGCATGGCGGCGCGCTCGCGCATACCCATCACACCGTGGCCCATCCCCGGGGAGGGCTGGACCTTCCCGGTCGGCGGGGTGTTGACGATCCGCAGGCCGAGGCCGGTGAGGACATAGCTGACCTCGACCCGTACCTGTGAACCGGGCGCGTGGCGCAGGGCGTTGCTCAGCGCCTCCTGGATGATCCGGAAGGCCGACAGCTCCACGCCCTGGGGCAGCGTCCGCTGGGCGCCGGAGCGGGTGATCTCGACGGACAGGCCCACGGACCGTACGCCGTCGACGAGTTCATCGAGCCGCGAGAGGTCGGGTTGCGGGGCGTCGGGGATCGCGGCGTCGGGGCCTTCGAAGCGGAGCACGCCCAGCACGCGGCGCAGCTCGGCCAGCGCCTCGACCGCGCTCTCGCGGATGGTGCCGAAACTCTTCGTCAGCTCCTCGGGCGGGTCGCTGACCCGGTACGGCGCGGCCTCGGCCTGAATCGCGATCACCGACATGTGGTGGGCGACCACGTCGTGCAGCTCGCGGGCGATACGGGCGCGCTCCTCGAGGAGGGTGTGCCGGCCGCGGACATCGGCGACCAGGGTCTCCTGCTCGGCCACCTGGCCCCGGGCGAGGAACCAGCCGCGCAGAGCGACGGCGATGGCGAGGGTGAAACCGGCGCCGACGGCCAGCGGGAAGGCGGTGATGGAGTCGTAGGGGTCGCGGAAGACGGTGTCGACCATGCTCGTGACGACCAGCGAGATCAGCCACATCTCCACGGCCACCCGCGGCCGTGAGCGCAGCGTCACCAGGGCCATCACCGCGACGAGGGCCATGATCCCCGGGCTCGGCCAGTCGCCGGTGAGCGGTGACAGGACGGTGGCTCCGAGCGACAGCCAGAAGGCACCGACGGGCCGGAACAGGACCATGACGAGCGGCAGGGTCTGCGTCAGCGCCAGGAAGAGGTCGATGACAGTGCCGATGGGCGCCGAGCTGGAGCGCGTCGACACGTCGCCCATCGTGATGACGAGAGCGAGACCGGCGACCGCTGCGTGCGGAAGCCAGCGTGTGCCGAGCCGTTCGAGCCGGGGCCGGCGGCTGATGTACTCGGCGCGCAGCGGCGGGAGCGGGCGGAAGGCCCAGACGTCCCGGAACAGGTCCTGGCTCAGGCCCTGCCAGGCCGCCCGGACTATGCGGGACTCGGTCCACGCGGATGTCGTCGTCTCGTTCACCCTGAGCACGCTACGCAGTGCGGGGCGTCGCGTCGTCACCGATGGAGGTGACTTCTCGCCGTCCGTCTCAAGGATGACGCGCTTGTAAAGGGTCGATGGGCACGGCGTAGCGCGGAGTCGCCGGGCGGAAGCTCCTGGGCCGCTGGGCCAAGGAGGCTTCTCTGCCGGGCGCTAGGGGCGGGTCGTCGGCGGCGGGCGTCGGCGGCCGGCGTCGGCGGCCGGCGTCGGCAGCGGGCGTCGGCGGCAGACGAGCTTTCGACGGAGACAGGGCGGACGAATTTCATGCGGAGGCGGAACGGCTGAGAAGCATCGCGTCAGCGGGCGAGCCGGGCGATCTCCTCGACGACGGTACGGGCGGCCGGGGCGGGCGGGTCGATGAGTGGGAAGTGTCCGGCCCCGTCGAGCAGGACCAGCCGCGTCGGTTGCCCCGCCCGGGCGGCGGTTTCGACGAACGCGGCCGCGACCTCCTGCGGAACCTCAACGTCGGTGACCCCGTGCACGACGGTCGTGGCAACGCCGGTGGGGAGCAGGGCGGCCGGGTCGGCGTACGGCTGTCGCGCCGCGTACTCCTCCGGTCCGCCGAGCAGCTGTACGACGGCGTCGGAGCACACCCGGAGCCGCCGGGCGGAGGCGAAGTCCGCGATGGGGGCGAGGGCGACGACGCCGCGGACGGGCGGAGGCGAGGGCCGGTGCCAGCGGGACCCGGCGGGCAGCCGGTGCCGGGCGGCGGCCCACAGGGCCAGCTGTCCACCGGCGGAGTGCCCGGCGAGTACGACGCGGGACGGGGCG
>NZ_JBQQBW010000075.1:0-33982 GCF_052245415.1 Streptomyces sp. 8N706
GGAGGCCGAGGTCATGCTGGGGTTATTCGGGCGATCCCTGACAATGCGGCATGGGGGGTGCCTGCCCGAGACGCGTTGCGTGGCCGAGTCCGGCGTCGGCGGGGCCGGTCTCGCCGCCGCCGGACTCGGCCCCTGGCTGGGGGGTGCCGGGCGTCGCGAGCCTGCGAACGGCCGTCGGATTACGTCCTAAGGCTCCTCGGGCGCTGCCTTACGGCCGTCACGGCATCCCGGACCCTCGATCTAAGGCATCCGGACCCGCGAAGATCGGGAAGTCGCCCGATGTGGCGACACCCCCTGGGAGACGAAGGTGGAGGAGGTAACAGAAGCCTGTCATCCAGGAGTCGGAGATGTTGGAGTACGAACTGCACCGGGCCCGCCATGCGCAACTCGTGCGTGAGGCCGCGGAGTACCGGCTCGCGCGCCAGGCCGTCCGTGCCCGTCGCCGTGCGGGCCGTGCGTCCGCCCAACCCGCAGCGGCAGGGCGGGTGACCCAGAGTGCGGCGGGGGACGGCGGCGGTTCCGTACGGGCGGCCCGCGCCTGACGGCGCACCGCTGTGAGGTGCTGCCATGGAAGGCAGAGGCACCACCAGGCCGCCTGCCGCCGGGAGAACGGCCACCACGGGAAGCGCCACGAGACGAACCGCGGCGAGGGGCCCTGGCGCCGAGGGCCCTGGCGCCGGGGGAACGGCCGACGGCCGAACTGCGGCCGTGGGCATGGCCGTCGGCGGACGAGGGGCGGAGAAAGTCAGTGCCGCGGTGTCGGGCCCGTGTGCGATGCTCGGCGGCGTGGAGAGCAGATCGATCAGCCCCGTCTTCGTCGGCCGCAGAAACGAACTGACCTCACTCACCGATGCGCTCGCCCGTGCCTCGACGGGCGAGCCGCAGGCGGTTCTCATCGGGGGCGAAGCCGGGGGCGGCAAAACCCGGCTGCTGGAGGAGTTCCTCTTCGCGGCGCAGCGGTCCGGAGCCGTCACCGCGGTCGGGGGCTGCCTCGAACTCGGTGCGGACGGACTGCCGTTCGCGCCCGTCGCCACCGCGCTGCGCGCCCTGCACCGGCAGCTCGGCAGCGAGCTGGAACAGGCCGCGTCCGGACGGGAGGACGAGCTCGCCCGGCTGCTGCCCGACATCGGATCCGTGGGCCGCGACACACACGACCAGGAAGGCCGGGCGAGGCTGTTCGAGCTCACCGCCCAGCTGTTGGAGCGGCTCGCCGCGGACCGTACCCTCGTCGTCGCGATCGAGGACCTGCACTGGGCGGACCGCTCGACCCGTGAACTGCTCGGCTATCTCTTCCGCTCGCTCCAGCGCTCCCGGCTCGTGGTGCTCGCCAGCTACCGCACCGACGACATCCACCGGCGGCATCCGCTGCGGCCCTTTCTCGCCGAACTGGACCGGCTGCGCACCGTACAGCGCCTCGAACTGCCCCGGCTCAGCCGGGAGGAGGTGCGCCGGCAGCTCGCCGGGATCCAGGGAGCCGAGCCGGAGCGGGAGCTGGCGGACCAGATCTTCGACCGCTCCGAGGGCAATCCGTTCTTCGTGGAGGAGCTCGCGACCAGCGACTACAGCTCCTGCGGTCTCAGTGACTCGCTGCGCGACCTGCTGCTGGTGCGCGTCGAGGCGCTGCCTGACGTCGCCCAGCGGGTCGTCCGGATCGCCGCCCGCAACACCACCGTGGAGTACGCCCTCCTCGCTGTCGTCTCCGGGCTCGACGACGAGGAGCTGATCGAGGGCCTGCGCGCCGCCGTCGGCGGAAACGTCCTGGTGCCCACGGACGACGGTGACGGCTACCGCTTCCGGCACGCTCTGCTGCGCGAGGCGGTCGTGGAGGATCTGCTGCCGGGCGAGCGCTCCCGGCTCAGTCGGCGCTACGCCGAGGCCCTGGAGGCCGATCCGTCGCTGGTCAGGGCCGAGCAGCGGGCGACCCGGCTCGCCAGCTACTGGTACTCCGCCCATGACGCCACCAAGGCACTGCCCGCGGTACTGGTGGCCGCGGGCGAGGCCCGGCGGCGGCATGCGTACGCCGAGCAACTGAAGCTGCTCGAGCGGGCGATGGAGCTGTGGGACGAGGTGCCCGCGGAGCAACGCGCGAAGCTGCCGGGCTCGGACAACACCGAGTCCTACCCCTCCTGCCGCTGCTACCCGGACAGCCCCCAGAGGCATCTGCACTTCCTCGACCTGCTGGCGGAGGCGGCCGTCGCGGCCCGGTGGGACGACGCCGCGGAACGGTCGTATGCGCTGGTCAAGAAGGCGCTCAAGCTGATCGACGAGGACCGGGACCCGGCGCGGGCGGCGTGGTTCTGGATGCAGCGCTCCCGGCTGATGACCTCCATGGGGCGGGGCGACGGCTGGGCGGAGATCTCCAGGGCCCAGGAGCTGGTGACCGGTCTGCCGCCGTCCGCGGTCCACGCGGATGTGCTGCTGCACGCCGCGGCATGGCACAGCCTGCATGTCTCCGATACGGGTTCGGTACCGCTGGCCGAGCGGGCCGTCGAACTCGCTCGGCTGGTCGGCGCCCGGGAGGTCGAGCTCAACGCGCGCGTGACCCGTGCCTGTCTGCGTGCGCAGGCGGGTGAGGGGGAGAAGGCCGTCGCCGAGCTGTACGAGGTGCGCGAACTCGTGGAGCGGATCTGGGCGCCGCGCGCCCTGGACCGGGTCCACGGCAACCTCGTCGATGTCCTGCACCGGCTGGGCCGGACCGCTGAGGCCGTCCGGGCGGCCGAGGCGGGCATCGAGGCACTGGGCCGGCACAGGCTCAACGAGAGCGCCACCTTCGTGGCCGGAAACCTCGTCGAAGCGCTGCTGCTCCTCGGGGAATGGGACCGGTCCGCGGCGCTCCTCGACCAGTGGCGCTACCGCGCCCGCAGCTCCCGGCCACTGGCCTCCATGGAACTGCGCCGTATCGAACTCGCCCTGTACCGCGGGCAGTACGGCCCGGTACCCGGCCTCATCGCGGCCACCCGGGATCACCTCGGCAAGAACGACATGGAGCCGCAGTACGAACTCCCCCTGGCGCAGGCCGAGATGCGGTTCGCCGCGGCGCACGGACAGTTCGACCGGGCGAGCGCCGCACTGGACTGCGCGCTGAACCTGCTGCCCCTGCTCGGGCAGGAGACCTATGTCTGGCAGCTACTGGTCAGCGGGGCGACGCTGGCGGCGCAGCGGCGCGGGCTTCCCGGGACCGACGGCACGGCGCATCAGCGGCTGGTGTCCCGCCTGAAGGCGGCCTCGCGCAGCCTGGCGTGTCCCGCGCCACTGTGGACCGCGTGGTCGCGCCGCTTCGACGCCGAACTCGCCCGCGCCAGGGGGGAACACCAGCCGCGGCTCTGGGCCGAGGCCACTGCCGCCTTCGAACCGTTCGACTACCCGTACCTCCTGGCCGAGCTCCGGCATCGCTGGGCCGAGGCGCTGCTCGGGTCCGGAGCGGCAAGTACCGAGTCCGGCGCGGTGCGCGAGCGGACCGCCGGACTGCTGGCGCAGGCGCACGCCGTCGCGACCCGGCTGGGCGCCCGACCGCTGCGCGAGGAGATCGAGCTCCTCGCCCGGCGGGCCCGGCTGCCGCTGGAGGCCGAGGGCCACGGTGCACCGGCTGCCAGGGGCGGGACATGGGCCGACGGGATGAGTACCGCAGTTGTGGACCCCGCGGCCGACGCCCGGGACGGGGTGGCGGCGAACGGCGCCGACGCCGATCCGGCACAGTCACTCGGACTCACCAGGCGGGAGCGGGAGGTGCTCCGCCTGGTCGCGGCCGGGCGCAGCAACCGTCAGATCGCCGAGGAACTCTTCATCTCACCGAAGACGGCGAGCGTCCATGTCTCCAACATCCTGGCGAAGATGGGCGTTTCCGGCCGCGGTGAGGCGGCTTCGATCGCCCACCGGATGCGTCTGTTCGCCGAACCGGAGACGACGGGCTGACCCATCGGCGCACCGCCTCCCGTGCCCACACCAGGGGGCTCAACGACGTGCGGATGACTGACGTACTGCCCAGGCGACCGTACGGATATCCGCCCCACAGCTCCCACAGCTCACCGCATCCCACAGTTCCCCGACCGACCGACTCCCGGCCTGCTGGCGACCGGCTGGCCGGTCCGCGGTTGACCGGCTCACCCTCGCCGGTCAGGGAGTCCGGGGCCCCGCCGTGGTGTGGTGCGACTGGTCCGGCTGTCAGGTGACCTTGAGCTGGAGGATGCGGTCATCTCCCTTCTCCGGAGTGCCGCGGCCATCGGTCTCGCTGGTGACCAGCCACAGTCCGTCCGATCCGTCGGAGACCACCGTGCGCAACCGGCCGTACTTCTCGTCGAGAAAGGACTGTGGGTCTGCCACCGGCTTGGTTCCCGCCAGTGGAATCCGCCAGAGGCGCTCACCGCGCAGCCCTGCCATCCAGATCGATCCCTGGGCGTAGGCGATGCCACTCGGCGAGGCATCGTCGGTCTTCCACTGCTCCAACGGGTCCACGAAGCCGGGCTCGTCGCCCGTGCCCTCGACCACTGGCCAGCCGTAGTTCTTCCCCGGTTGGATGAGATTCAGCTCGTCCCATCTGTCCTGTCCGAACTCTGCTGCCCACAGCCGCTTGTCGGTGTCCCAGGTGAGCCCCTGCACATTGCGGTGGCCATACGAGTAGACCACCGAGTCGGGGAACGGGTTGCCGTGCACGGGCTCGCCGTCCGGGGTCATCCTCAGGATCTTCCCGCCCAGGGAAGACTTGTCCTGCCCGAGTCCCCGGTCACCGGTCTCTCCCGCCCCGGCGTAGAGCATCTTGTCCGGGCCGAACGCGATCCGGCCGCCGTTGTGGATCACGCCCTTGGGGATGCCCTTGAAAATCGTGTCGGGTGCGCCGAGCCGACTTCCCGCGGGCTTCTTCTCGTCGTAGACCATCCGGGCGATGCGGTTGTCGGACTCGGTGGTGAAGTAGGCGTACACCAGGTGGTCCGCGCCGAACGTCGGTGGTACGGCGATGCCCAGCAGCCCGCCCTCACCGCCGGGGGCGACCCCCGGCACCGACCCCAGCTCCGTCTTCTTCCCGCTGTCGGCGGAGATCAGAAAGATCTTCCCCGTGTCCCGGGACGACATCAGCAGATCGCCGCCGGGCAACGGCGCGAGGCCCCAGGGCGACGCCAGCCCCTCCGCGACTGTACGCACCACCTTCACCGAGCCCTTCGCCGGTGCGGCGGAGGGCGATGGCCCATCCGTCGGCGACGTCGCACCGGATTTCCCCGGCGACGAGGCGCCCTTCGACCGCTCCGGAGGACCGGTGTCCCCGCCGTCGGACGAACAGCCGGCTGTGAGCAGCAGCGCGGCGGCGGCCAGCAGAGCAGGCACGGCAGTCACAGCAGATCGTCGCACAATGAGCGATCCTCTCGGTCGTAACCAGTGCATCACACTGCTTCATACACCGGCCGCCCGCGCGAGGTTCCCGGTCGACCCGTCCTTCCCCGCCTCCCCACTGATACCGGCTCCGCCGCGACCGGCCCCACCAGGCCGACGTCACCGACACCGGCCCACCAGGCCGGTTCGTCGCCACCGTCCAACGACCCGAGTTCACCGATTCCGACCTGACCGAACCGGCCTCACTCACCCACCCGGCCAGGGCGGGGTCAGTCCCACGAACCCTGCACCGGCGGCAGGGCCGCGATCTCCGCGAGATCCTGTGCGCTCAGGCGCAGCGCGACGGCCCCCGCGTTCTCCACCGCCCACTGCTCCTTCTTCGCGCCCGGCACCGGCACCACATGCCGCCCCTGTGCCAGCACCCATGCGAGCGCCACCTGCGCCGGCGTCGCCCCGTGCCGCGCCGCGACCCTGCGCAGCCCGGCCACGATCGGCTGGTTCGCCGCCATCATCTCGGCCGTGAACCGCGGATGGCGGGCCCGTACATCGTCCGGCTCGAACCCCTGCCCCGGTGTCAACGTGCCCGTCAGAAAGCCGTTTCCGAGCGGCATGGCCGCGAGAAATCCGATTCCGCGCGACTCGCACCACGGCACCAGCGACTCCAGTGCCTCCGGCGACCAGACCGACAGCTCGGCCTCCACGCTGCTCACCGGAAAGACCTGCTGCACCCGGGCCAGCTGCCGGATCGTCGCCTCGTGCATCCGGACCCCCCGCCGCGTCCGGTCCCTCTCGTCACCGGACCCTGCCCTTCTGCGGAAACGCTGCGTGCCCTTCTGGAACGCGCACAGCCCCAGCGACCGCACCTTGCCCGCCGTGACCAGCTCGGCCATCGCGCCCCAGGTTTCCTCCACGGGCACCTCCGGGTCGGCACGGTGCAGCTGGTAGAGGTCGATGACATCGGTCTGAAGCCGGCGCAGAGAGGCGTCGCAGGCCCGCTTCACATAGCCGGGCCGTCCGTTTGCGACGATGTGCTGCTCGCCCACCAGCAGCCCGCACTTGGTGGTCACGAAGGCGTCGCGGCGCCGTTCCTTCAGGACCCGGCCGACCAGCAGTTCGTTGGTGAACGGCCCGTACATGTCCGCGGTGTCGAGGAGGGTCGTGCCCCGGTCGAGCGCGGCGTGCACCGTACGCAGCGAGCTCTCGCCGTTCTGCTGGGAGGAGCTGTACGCCCAGCTCATCGGCATGCACCCGAGGCCGACCGCACCCACCGAGAGCGCCTCCGCGCCGATTGTCCTGCGCTCCACCTGGCGTCGCACCCTTCCCTTGCGTGGCCCCCAAACTAACCTCTGCCGCCTGCATGTTTTCGCCGAGGCCAGGTTCGGGCGATCTTCGCGGCCCCGGGACGCTCCCCCGGACGCCGTCCGGGTGTGGACTCCCCAGCGGGGGTGGGGCCGGGGAGTGCCCCGCCCACCGCACGGCCAAGCCCCGGGCATGCCGTGCACCGGATTCCACGGCTCGGGCATCGGTCCCGGCCTCCCGTATTGGCCCTGGCCCCGGCATCGGTCCCGGCCCCGGCATCGGTCCTACCCGGGCTCCGGCCCCGGCTCCGGTATCGGCCCCGGCCGCCGGTATGGGGCCCGGCCTCCGGCAGGGAGCCCCAGGGCCGGCCCGCGACGCCTCCCCGGATACGCCCTAGCCTCCTGACCATGACTTCCGACGTGTGGCTCCCCGTACGGCCCGACCGGTTCGAGAGGCTCCCCGAGGGCTTCGACTACCACTTCTGGGACGGCGCCCCGGACTTCCCCGCGGACCCGGCCCGCTGCGTGTTCTACGGCGTCCCCTACCTGAAGGGCCAGGAGATCGCGGTCCGCCCCTTGCCCGAGATGACCGCCGTACGCGTCGTCCAGACCCTGACCGCCGGTATCGACGACATGCTCCCGGCTCTGCCAGGCCTGCCCCCCGGCGTGCGGCTGTGCAACGCACGCGGCGTGCACGAGGCGAGCACCGCCGAGCTGGCCCTCGCCCTCACCCTCGCCTCCCTGAGGGGCATCCCCGGCTTCGTCCGAGCCCAGGACGCCGGGATGTGGCGGTCCGGCTTCCATCCGGCACTCGCGGACAAGTCCGTTCTCATCGTCGGCTACGGTGCGATCGGCAGCGCGATCGAAGACCGGCTCACCCCCTTCGAATGTGCGCGGGTGGCGCGCGTCGCGCGCTCCGCCCGCACCACCCCGCGCGGCCCGGTGCACCCGCTCGCCGATCTCCCCGCACTTCTCCCCGACGCGGATGTCGTGATTCTCTCCACCCCGCTCACCGATGCCACCCGCGGACTCGTCGGGGCCGACTTCCTGTCGCGTATGAAGGACGGCGCGCTCCTGGTGAACGTTGCCCGGGGAGCGGTGGTCGACACCAAGTCCCTGCTCGCGGAGGTGGAGACCGGCCGGCTGTGTGCAGCGCTCGATGTCACCGACCCCGAACCGCTGCCCGCCGGACATCCCCTCTGGCACGCGCCCGGGGTCCTCATCAGCCCGCACGCCGGGGGGCCGACGTCCGCGTTCCTGCCCCGTGCCATGCGGTTGCTGAAGGAGCAGTTGGTCCGTTTTGCCGCCGATGAGCCCCTTGCCAACGTGGTCGCCACGAGCGACTAGACGGTGCGCGGGGACGCCGCGTGGGATGCTTCCGGCACGCTCCGAGGCCGCGCGATTGCTCTCAGTCCCCGCAATTGCGCTGGTAGTTACGCTGTGTAGAGATACTATGTCCCTGAGTGACCGGGTTGGTGTATCGTCCGGACGGGGACTGTGCCACGGGGCAGTACGGCCGGCGCAGCGATGGACCGGAACTCAAGGGGGGCGACGGGCGATGCACGGCGAATGGACCAACCACCCAGACACACGGCCGGGGCGCGGCAGTCGGCAGCGGATCCGGTGCGCGGACGCGCGCAGACCCAAGCGCAGGACAGCGCCCCCCAGGGCGGTGCGGTGAGCACCCCGGGGGCGGTGATCTCCCGTCGGCAGGTTCCCGGCGGCGGGGCCGGATTGCTCCCCCAGCTCGTCCTCGCCCTGGTGTGCGGGGGATATGCCACCGGAGCCGCGCTGGGCTGGGGCTCCTCCCGACTCGCCCTGATCATGGGGGACTTCGGCCTCGCCGCCGCCGCCCTGGCCGGAGCCGTTTCGTGCCTGTGCTACGCGCGATGCCGCTCCAGCTGTCTCCGCCCCGCCTGGCTGCTGTTCGCCCTCTCCTCCGCCATGGCGGGATTCGGCAACGCGGTCTGGGGCTGGTACGAGGTCGTGCTGCGGACGCCCGTGCCCAGCCCGTCGCCGGCCGATTTCTGCTTTCTGCTCTTCGCGCCACCGGCGATCGTGGGACTGCTGGTCCTCGCCAAGCGCCCCGCCACCCGGGCGGGCTGGATCTGTCTGGCGCTCGACGCCTGGCTCATCGGCGGCTCGCTGCTGACCATCTCCTGGAGCCTCGCGCTCGCCCACACCGCGCACCAGGAGGGCGAGAGCGTGGCCCACGCCGCGCTGTCGCTCGCCTATCCGCTGCTCGACATCGTGCTGGTCAGCATGGTGCTGGCGCTGCACTTCCGGCGGTCCTCCGCCAACCGGTCCGCGATCAACACCGCCATCGCCGCGCTCGCCCTCACCGTGCTGTGCGACGCGCTGTTCACCTCCCCGCTGCTGCGCGAGCACTACCGCTCCGGCCAGCTCCTCGACGCCGGCTGGTTCGCCGGCTCCATACTCCTGGCCTACGCCCCCTGGGTCTCCCGGAGGGACACCGACGGGTGCGGCCGGAGCCGACGGGAGTCCCCGACGAGCCGTCCCACGGCCGGATCGCTCGCGGCGCTCGCCCCGTATCTGGCCGCCGCCGTCTGCACGCTGGGGATTCTCTACAACGTCATCGACGGCAGCCGTATCGACCGCGTTGTGGTCTTCACGGCCTGCACCGTCGCGCTCGCTCTCGTCGTGCGCCAGGGCATCATGCTGCTCGACAACATGACCCTCACTCAGGAACTGGCGGAAAAGGAGAACCACTTCCGCTCTCTGGTGCAGGGCTCCAGCGACGTGATCATGATTGCCGCCCCGACCGGGGTGCTGCGCTACGTCAGTCCCGCCGCGGCGGGGGTCTACGGCATCGACGCAGAGGATCTCATCGGCTCCGAGTTCGCCTCCCTCATCCACCCCGAGGACCTGGGCGGTGTGGTGCACGAGGTGCGGCGGTTCCTCGCGGCCCACCCCGACGAGGAGCCCACCACCCGTATCGAGTGCCGCTTCCGTGCCGGCGGCGGCCGCGCGGGCGGCGGCGGTTGGCTCAATGTGGAGTCCACGGTCAACCGGCACCACGGGGGCCTGATCTTCAACAGCCGCGATGTGACCGAACGGGTCCGGCTGCAGGCCCAGCTCCAGCACAGCGCCGAGCACGATCCGCTCACCGACCTGCCCAACCGCGCCCTGTTCACCGAGCGGGTCCGCCAGGCCCTCAGCGGCCGCCGCACCACCGACCCCGGCACCGCCGTGCTCTTCATCGACCTCGACGGTTTCAAGGCGGTGAACGACACCGTCGGGCATCAGGCCGGCGACGAACTGCTCGTGCACGCCGCCCGCCGCCTCCAGGAGTCGGTACGGGCCGGGGACACCGCGGCCCGGCTCGGCGGCGACGAGTTCGCCGCCCTCATCCTCGGCGACGGCACCCGGGACGCCGCGGCCCGCGAATACCGCATCGTCGAGGTCGCCGAACGGCTGCGTGCCGGACTCTCCCGCCCCTACCGCGTCTCGGGCACGGAGGTGAGGGTCGCCGCCAGCATCGGCGTGGCCTTCGCCGACCCCGGGATCAACCCCGCCGAGCTCATGCGCAACGCCGATCTGGCCATGTACCGCGCCAAGGCGGCGGGCAAGGGCCGGGTCGAGCTGTACGCCCCGCAGATGCAGGCCGAGGTGGTCCGCCGGGCCGAACTGGCGACCCGGCTGCGGAACGCCCTGCACGACGGAGAGTTCGCCCTGCTCCACCAGCCCGTGGTGGACCTCGCCGACGGCCGGATCACCGCGGTCGCCGCTCAGGCCCGCTGGCGTTCCCAGCAGGGCATTCTCTTCACCCCCGACGAGTACCTCCGCGTCTCCGACCAGCGCGGCGACCACGGGAGGGGCGAAGCGGGTCCCCGCACCGCCGAGATCGACCGCTGGCTGCTGGAGGAAGCCGTCGAGCAGGCCGCCGAGCGGCACCGCGCCGGACACACCGTCCCTGTGGCCGTACGGCTCTCACCCCACCGCCTCACCGAACGGGGTATGGGGCCGGGCAGCGTCGAGGCGCTGCTCACCCGTCACGGTCTGCCGTCGGGCGCGCTGGTCCTGGAGCTGGCCGAGACCGATCCGAAGGTCCCCCTCGAAGAGCTGGAGCGGCGGCTGGTCGCTCTGCGCCGCCTCGGCGTACGGATCGCCCTCGACGGTTTCGGCAGCGGCTGCGCCGCCATCAGCGCCTTGCGCCGGCTCCCCGTGGACGTGCTCAAGCTCGACCGCGGACTGGTCGAAGGCGTCGTCGACTCGGCCAGGGTGAACAAGATCACATCCGGGCTGCTGCGGATCGCCGCCGACCTCGGCCTGCAGACCGTCGCGGACGGTGTGGACCTTCCCGAGCAGGCGGTGGCGCTCAAGGCGATGGGCTGCACCCACGCCCAGGGAGCAGTCTTCTCGGGACCGCTCGACGAGCACCGGCTGCGGCGCGCCCTGGCCCGTGGCGCGTATCCGGTGCCCGCCCCCGCGGACCGGCTCGAAGGGGGGCGGGAAGCCGTGCTGACCACGAGCGCCCTACCTGTCAAGGTGGGCATGCAGGGACGGGAGGCGCTGCCGAAGAGGGTGGCGGTGAGTGACGGCCGGGAGGGCCCGGATTCGGTCACCCCTCCTCCATTGTGCTCAAATAATGAGACGCCTGTCCCACCCACTTGACACCCCCTGGGCGGCGGAGGGAGGGTCATGCCATGCGCACCCGAATTCTCGTACTTGGAAAGCGCGTCGGCTGAAGCAGGGTCACGATGCATCCCTGCGGACCACACCCGGCGCGCTCCCCTCGCTTGCCTCACGGCACGAGGGGTTTTTTGTTGCACTGGTACGGATCACCGCACCACATCCTCCGGGGGGGCGACCCCCTCACCCCAGCAAGAACCTCATCTTCGAGAAGAGAATGCCGATGACCGAGCAGGCCACCGGGGCCCACCATCCGCAGCCGCGGGCCCGTAGCGGCGGGCAGCAGCCCACCATCACCGAGCACGTGACGGGCGCGCAGTCCCTCATCCGTTCTCTCGAGGAAATCGGCGCGGACACCGTATTCGGCATTCCGGGTGGTGCCATCCTCCCCGCCTACGACCCGCTGATGGACTCCTCGAAGGTCCGTCACATCCTGGTCCGGCACGAGCAGGGCGCCGGCCACGCCGCCACGGGCTACGCGCAGGCCACCGGAAAGGTCGGCGTCTGCATGGCGACCTCCGGCCCCGGGGCCACCAACCTCGTCACCCCGATCGCCGACGCCCACATGGACTCGGTCCCCATGGTCGCGATCACGGGCCAGGTGTCCTCCAAGGCGATCGGTACGGACGCCTTCCAGGAGGCGGACATCTGCGGTATCACCATGCCGATCACCAAGCACAACTTCCTGGTGACCGACGCGGCCGAGATCCCCAGGACGATCGCCGAGGCCTTCCACATCGCCTCCAGCGGCCGGCCCGGCCCGGTCCTCGTGGACATCGCCAAGGACGCCCTCCAGTCGCAGACCACCTTCGTCTGGCCGCCGCAGACCGACCTGCCCGGGTACCGGCCGGTCATCAAGCCGCACGCCAAGCAGATCCGCGAGGCCGCCCGCCTGATCACCGAGGCAAAACGCCCGGTCCTGTACGTCGGCGGGGGTGTGCTGAAGGCCGGCGCCACCGAGGAGCTGAGGGTGCTCGCCGAGCTGACCGGCGCGCCCGTCACCACCACCCTCATGGCGCTGGGCGCCTTCCCGGACAGCCACCCGCTGCATGTGGGCATGCCCGGGATGCACGGCTCCGTCACCGCCGTCACCGCGCTGCAGAAGTCGGACCTGATCGTCGCGCTGGGCGCCCGCTTCGATGACCGCGTCACCGGCAAGCTCGACAGCTTCGCCCCGTACGCCAAGATCGTCCATGCCGATATCGACCCCGCCGAGATCGGCAAGAACCGCGCCGCCGACGTGCCGATCGTCGGTGACGCCCGCGAGGTCATCGCCGACCTGGTCGTCGCGGTCCAGGCCGAGCGGGACGAGGGCCGCACCGGCGAGTACGCCGAGTGGTGGCAGAACCTCAGCCGCTGGCGCGACACCTACCCGCTGGGCTACGACCTGCCCGAGGACGGCAGCCTCTCCCCGCAGCAGGTCATCCAGCGGATCGGCCGGCTCGCCCCGGAGGGCACCATCTACGCCGCGGGCGTCGGCCAGCACCAGATGTGGGCCTCGCACTTCATCGACTACGAACAGCCCGGCACCTGGCTGAACTCGGGCGGCGCCGGGACGATGGGCTACGCGGTCCCGGCCGCGATGGGCGCCAAGGCCGGCGCGCCGGGCCGTACCGTCTGGGCGATCGACGGCGACGGCTGCTTCCAGATGACCAACCAGGAGCTGGTCACCTGCGCGCTGAACAACATCCCCATCAAGGTGGCGATCATCAACAACGGCGCGCTGGGCATGGTCCGCCAGTGGCAGACGCTCTTCTACAACCAGCGTTACTCCAACACCGTGCTCCACTCGGGCCCCGAGGACAACGGCGGGCAGGCTGCCGCCGAGGCCGTCACGGGCCCGAGCGGTGGCACCCGCGTCCCCGACTTCGTGAAGCTGTCCGAGGCCATGGGCTGTGTCGGTATCCGCTGTGAGGACCCGGCCGAGCTGGACGCCGTCATCGCCAAGGCCAATGCCATCAACGACCGGCCCGTCGTCGTGGACTTCATCGTCCACGAGGACGCGATGGTCTGGCCCATGGTGGCCGCCGGCACCTCCAACGACGAGGTCATGGCCGCCCGCGGTGTCCGCCCCGACTTCGGCGACAACGAAGACGACTGAGTCCAGGACCAGAGCCCCCGAGAAGCAGAGAGAACGAGCCCATGTCCAAGCACACGCTCTCCGTCCTGGTGGAGAACAAGCCCGGTGTCCTCGCCCGGATCACCGCCCTGTTCTCCCGCCGCGGTTTCAATATCGACTCCCTCGCCGTCGGTACCACCGAGCACCCCGACATCTCCCGTATCACCATCGTGGTGAACGTCGAGTCGCTCCCGCTGGAGCAGGTCACCAAGCAGCTCAACAAGCTCGTCAACGTACTGAAGATCGTCGAGCTCGAGCCGGCCGCCGCCATTCACCGTGAACTCGTCCTGGTGAAAGTGCGGGCCGACAACGAGACGCGATCCCAGGTGATCGAGATCGTCCAGCTCTTCCGCGCCAAGACCGTCGACGTCTCTCCGGAGGCCGTCACCATCGAGGCCACCGGCGGCAGCGACAAGCTCGACGCCATGCTGAAGATGCTCGAGCCGTACGGCATCAAGGAGCTGGTGCAGTCCGGCACCATCGCCATAGGGCGCGGCGCCCGCTCCATCACCGACAGGTCGCTGCGCGCGCTCGACCGATCCGCATAACGAGACCGACGATCCTCACCCCGCCGAACCGTCATACGGTGGGAAGCGGGCCCCTGCAACGGCAGATCCCCCGCAACGGCAGAAACAAGGAGATACCCGAAGTGGCCGAGCTGTTCTACGACGACGACGCCGACCTGTCCATCATCCAGGGCCGCAAGGTCGCGGTTCTGGGCTACGGCAGCCAGGGCCACGCGCACGCGCTGTCCCTGCGCGACTCGGGCGTCGATGTGCGCGTGGGTCTGCCCGAGGGCTCCAAGTCCCGCACCAAGGCCGAGGAGCAGGGCCTGCGGGTGACCACGCCCGCCGAGGCCGCCGCCGAGGCCGACGTGATCATGGTCCTGGTGCCGGACCCGATCCAGGCCAAGGTCTACGAGGAGTCCATCAAGGACAACCTCAAGGACGGCGATGCGCTGTTCTTCGGCCATGGCTTCAACATCCGCTTCGGCTTCATCAAGCCCCCGGCCAACGTGGACGTCGCGATGGTCGCTCCGAAGGGTCCGGGCCACCTGGTCCGCCGCCAGTACGAGGAGGGCCGCGGCGTGCCGTGCATCGCGGCCGTCGAGCAGGACGCCTCCGGGAACGCCTTCGCGCTCGCGCTCTCCTACGCCAAGGGCATCGGCGGCACCCGTGCCGGTGTCATCAAGACCACCTTCACCGAGGAGACCGAGACCGACCTCTTCGGTGAGCAGGCGGTCCTCTGCGGCGGTGCCTCCGCGCTGGTCAAGGCGGGCTTCGAGACCCTGGTCGAGGCCGGTTACCAGCCGGAGATCGCCTACTTCGAGTGCCTCCACGAGCTGAAGCTGATCGTGGACCTGATGTACGAGGGCGGACTGGACAAGATGCGCTGGTCGGTCTCGGAGACCGCCGAGTGGGGCGACTACGTCACCGGCCCCCGCATCATCACCGGCCAGACCAAGGCGGAGATGAAGAAGGTCCTCGCCGAGATCCAGGACGGCACCTTCGCCCGTAACTGGATGGAGGAGTACCACGCGGGTCTTCCGAAGTACAACGAGTACAAGAAGGCGGACGCGGACCACAAGCTGGAGACCACCGGCAAGGAGCTGCGCAAGCTCATGAGCTGGGTCGACGAGGAGGCCTGACGCCTCCCGCGCGGTGCGTCGCGGTGGGATCCGGCGGTCGTGCGCCGCGGGTCCCGCCGCACGGCAGGTGCCGGCGGCCCCGGCCCGGTGGGCTTCGCCCCGCCCGGCCCCGGCCTCCGCGCCACTCCGCGCCATCCGGCCGGCGTTCGGGCGTGGCGTCCCCCGCGGGGGCCACGGCCGGATACGCCAGTCCCCCGGGAGGCACCCCAGCGCACCTCCCCGCCGGACTGTCGTTGTCCATGGCGTCGAGCGCCGACCGGGTGATCCTTCCGCAGAGGCGCAAGACGCACCGGCCGCCGCCGATACACTGCATGAACAAGCGCGTCAGGCTCACAGCGTCGTGCGTCTTCCACGCGGCTGCCCCCCTTCACCGCCTTCGGCCGTCGGGACGGCCGTCCTCCCCCGTGGCCTTTCGGGCACGGGAGGGGCCCCCAAGGACCAAGTGAGGACTGAGGACCACGTGAGCCCGAAACCTGTCGTACTCATCGCTGAAGAGCTGTCGCCCGCCACGGTCGAAGCCCTGGGCCCGGACTTCGAGATCCGGCACTGCAACGGCGCCGACCGCGCCGAGCTCCTCCCCGCCATCGCCGACGTGGACGCGATCCTCGTACGCAGCGCCACCAAGGTCGATGCCGAGGCCATCGCCGCCGCGAAGAAGCTCAAGGTCGTCGCGCGCGCCGGGGTCGGTCTGGACAATGTCGACGTGTCCGCCGCCACCAAGGCCGGCGTGATGGTCGTGAACGCCCCGACCTCCAACATCGTCACCGCCGCCGAACTCGCCTGCGGGCTCCTCGTCGCCACGGCCCGCAACATTCCGCAGGCCAACACCGCCCTCAAGAACGGCGAGTGGAAGCGCAGCAAGTACACCGGTGTCGAGCTGGCGGAGAAGACCCTCGGCGTCGTCGGCCTCGGCCGGATCGGCGTTCTGGTCGCGCAGCGCATGTCCGCGTTCGGGATGAAGATCGTCGCGTACGACCCGTACGTCCAGCCCGCGCGCGCCGCGCAGATGGGTGTCAAGCTCCTCTCCCTCGACGAGCTGCTCGAGGTCGCGGACTTCATCACCGTCCATCTGCCCAAGACCCCGGAGACCCTGGGCCTGATCGGCGACGAGGCACTGCACAAGGTCAAGCCCGACGTGCGGATCGTCAACGCCGCCCGCGGCGGCATCGTCGACGAGGCGGCTCTGGCCTCGGCTCTGAAGGAGGGCCGGGTCGCGGGGGCGGGTCTGGACGTCTTCTCCAAGGAGCCGTGCACGGACTCCCCGCTCTTCGAGTTCGACAATGTCGTGGCGACCCCGCACCTGGGCGCCTCGACCGGTGAGGCCCAGGAGAAGGCGGGCATCGCCGTCGCCAAGTCGGTGCGCCTCGCCCTCGCGGGTGAGCTGGTCCCGGACGCGGTCAACGTCCAGGGCGGGGTCATCGCCGAGGACGTCAAGCCGGGACTGCCGCTCGCCGAGAAGCTCGGCCGGATCTTCACCGCTCTGGCGGGCGAGGTCGCGGTGCGGCTCGACGTCGAGGTGTACGGCGAGATCACCCAGCACGACGTCAAGGTGCTGGAACTCTCCGCGCTCAAGGGCGTCTTCGAAGACGTCGTCGACGAGACCGTCAGCTATGTCAACGCCCCGCTGTTCGCGCAGGAGCGCGGTGTCGAGGTGCGGCTGACCACCAGCTCGGAGTCCCCGGAGCACCGCAATGTGGTCACCGTGCGCGGCACCCTCGCCGACGGTGAGGAGATCGCGGTCTCCGGAACTCTGGCCGGGCCCAAGCACCTCCAGAAGATCGTCGCCGTGGGCGAGCACGACGTGGACCTGGCGATGGCCGACCACCTGGTGTTCCTCCGCTACGCCGACCGGCCGGGCGTGGTCGGCACCGTCGGCCGCATCCTGGGCGAGGCCGGTCTCAACATCGCCGGTATGCAGGTGTCCCGTGCGGTACCGGGCGGTGAGGCGCTGGTCGTCCTGACGGTGGACGACAGCGTTCCGGCGCCGGTCCTCACCGAGATCGCCGAGGAGATCGGCGCGACCTCGGCCCGTACGGTCGACCTCAAGGACTGACGCTCCTTCCGCATCGGGCCCGGTCCCCGCTCCGGCGGGACCGGGCCCGATGCGTCTGCACGCAGGCGCTGTGCCTCAGGCGGAGGCTGCGGCGACGCAGAACTCGTTGCCCTCCGGGTCGGCCATCACCACGTGGTGCCCGCCGAACTCCTCTCTCACGGCTCCGCCCGCCTTCACCAGCCGCGCGGACTCTGTCTTGATGCGTGCCCACTGTTCCTCGGGGCTGCCGTGTCCTGGCACCCGGATGTCGATATGAAGCCGGTTCTTCGCCGTCTTCGGCTCGGAAACCTTGAGGATGGAGAGGCGGGGGCCGACGCCGTGGGGATCGCAGAGCCATGCCCCGTCGTCCTCGGAGTCGTCCTCCGGCAGGTCGAAACTCGCGAGCCACTCCTGGCGAGTGCTGAAGGGAGTGGGCGGCGGCTCGTCGACGTAGCCCAGCGCCGTCTTCCAGAACTCGGCGAGGAGCTGTGCGTTCGCGCAATCCAGGGTCAGATCGATTCTGGCTGCCATGACAGCAACGTACTGCGCACCTCTGACAGCCCGGAGGGGCACAACCCTCAGAGCCGCCGGGTCTTCAGCCCCATGTGGAGCAGCAGCCGGTCCTCTCCCTCGTTCAGGTCCAGACCGCTGAGCTTCTCCACGCGCGACAGCCGGTAGTAAAGGGTCTGCCGGTGGATGCCGAGCACCGCCGCCGCCCGGCCGGCCTGCCCCGCACAGTCGAGGAAGATCTCCGCCGTGCGCGCCAGCTCGTGCTGCGCGGGTGCCAGCAGCGGAGCCACGGCCGGATCCGGTGCCGGGGCCGCCGGCAGACCGGTGAGCATCCGGTACGGGCCGATGGCCGACCACTCCGCGACCGGCCCCAGCCGGTCGGCCGCCCGCGCCGCGCGTGCCGCGGCCACCGCCTCGCGCCACGCCGCGGGCAGGTCCTCCACGCCGCGCCGGGGGCTGCCGATCCCGGCCGCGGCGCCCGCGGCCGGGACCGCCGCGCCGCCCGACCCAGGGGACCGGACGCCCGCCCGTGGCGAACGCAGCAGCCGCTCCGCGGCCATCCGGGCCGGTTCGAGGACCGTGGTCGCGCGCAGCCGTACCAACGCGGCCAGCCCCTCCACCCCCGCGGCGGAAGCGGCCGGGGCCACACAGGTCGCCGCCACGCCCGGCTGTCCGGCCAGCGCGGAGCCGGGGTCCTCGGGCAGGTCTCCTTCCGTCCCGCCGCTGAGCCAGGGCATGACCGCGACGAGCGCCAGCGGCCCGTCCGACGATGTGCCGAGGGCACTGCGCAGACCGGCGGTGGCCGCGTCCCGGCCCCCCGCCGGTCCGGTGAGGAGATCGCGCAGCAGCTCGCCCGTCTCCGCGTCGGCTCGCGCCTCGGCGGCCAGCAGCGCGCCGATACGGGCCGCGGTGTCCATCGCCTGGGCCAGCCGCGGGTCCGGTGGCAGACCCGGTCCGCCGATCTCCAGCAGCGACAGATGCCCGTCGTCGAGCAGCCAGACGTAGCCGCGGGCCACGCCCCGGTGCCGTACGGGAAGACAGATCCGGCCCATGAGCACACCGGCAGCGGGGTCCGGCGGGATGCGGACCGGGCCGGTGGCGCGGGCGATGCCGAACGCCTCGAACCAGGCCCGTACGGCCGCGGTCGAACGGCGGTGCAGGATCGAGCGGGTACGGACCGGGTCCATGGCCGGTTCGCCGTCCTCGCCGTCGCTGTCGTGCGCGCCGAAGGCGATCAGTCCGAAGTCCCGGTCCTCCAGGGTCGCGGGGGCGCCGAGGACCGCCGAGATCTCGTCCACCAGCTGCTGATAGTCCGTACGCACTGCCGTACCGGTCCCTTCGCGCCACATCGGTGGCCGGGTCCGTACCCCGGCCCGCCCACCATTCTCATACATCTGTCTGAGATCCGGGCCACGGATGCGTGACAGCTGTTTATGGCCGACGATCGGAGCGATCCTTAGGTTTCACGGTGGTTCTCCTTGCCGTTCCGGGCTGGTCCGTCGCGGCTGTTCGTCCTCATCGTGGAGGTGCCCCGTGCTGGGTCCCGTGCTCCTCGCCGCCGCGCGCAGCGACAGCCTTCGCCGTCTCGTCTCGGCCGCGCCGGTCACCCGCCCCGTGGTGGACCGCTTCATCGCCGGTGAGGGGCTGGACGAGTCCATGGCCGTCGTGCACTCGCTCGCCGCCCGCGGTCTGGAGGTCACGCTCGACCACCTCGGTGAGGACATCACCGACCCGGCCGAGGCGCTGCGCAACCGGGACGCGTATCTCGCGCTCGCCGAGCGGCTGGGCAGCGCGCGCCTGGGCGTACGAGCCGAGATGTCGGTCAAGCTGTCGGCGTTCGGCCAGGCGCTGCCCGGCGGGCACGAGCTGGCGCTCGCCCTTGTCACGCCGGTCGTGGAGGCGGCCGCCGAGGCCGGTACGACAGTCACCCTGGACATGGAGGACCACACCACCGTCGACTCCACCCTGGCCGTCCTGGCCGAGCTGCGGAAACGCTTCCCGCAGACGGGGGCGGTGGTGCAGTCCTACCTCTTCCGCACCGAGGACGACTGCCATGCGCTGGCCGATGAGGGCTCACGGGTGCGACTGGTCAAGGGCGCCTACAAGGAGCCCGCCTCCGTCGCCTTCCAGAGCAAGCGGGAGGTGGACCTCGCCTACGTCCGCTGTCTGAAGGCCCTCATGACCGGTAAGGGCTATCCCATGATCGGCTCCCACGATCCGCGCATGGTCGCCATCGGCCAGGAGCTGGCCCGCCGCGCCGGCCGGAAGCCGGACGAGTACGAGTTCCAGATGCTGTACGGGATCCGCGAGGCCGAGCAGCTCCGCCTTGTAGCGGAAGGTCACCGTATGAGGGTTTATGTTCCGTATGGCACAGACTGGTATGGGTACTTCATGCGGCGCCTCGCGGAGCGCCCGGCCAACCTGACGTTCTTTCTGCGCTCGCTCGCCACTCGCGGCTGAGCCCCCCGAACCCGTCCCCACTACTCGATCGAAGGAGACAACGGCCACCATGGACGCTGTGACCCAGGTCCCCGCGCCGGTCAACGAGCCGGTGCACACCTACGCCCCCGGCAGCCCCGAGCGCGAGCGGCTGGAGGCCAAGCTCAAGGAGCTGGCCGACAATCCGATCGACCTCCCGATGACCATCGGTGGGGAGAAGCGGATGGGCGGCGGTGACCGCTTCGACGTGGTCCAGCCGCACAACCACTCCGCCCGGCTCGGCACCTACGGCAACGCCACCGAGCAGGACGCCCGGGACGCCGTCGACGCGGCCCTGGCCGCCGCACCGGGCTGGCGTGCGCTCAGCTTCGACGACCGCGCCGCGATCATTCTCAAGGCCGCCGAGCTGCTGTCCGGACCGTGGCGCGAGACGCTGGCCGCCTCCACCATGCTCGGCCAGTCGAAGACCGCGCAGCAGGCGGAGATCGACACCCCGTGCGAACTCATCGACTTCTGGCGCTTCAATGTCCACTTCGCCCGCCAGATCATGGCGGAGCAGCCCGTCACCAACTCCCCGGGCGTGTGGAACCGCACCGACCACCGGCCGCTCGAGGGCTTCGTCTACGCGATCACGCCCTTCAACTTCAGCGCCATCGCGGGCAACCTCCCCACGGCCCCGGCCCTGATGGGCAATGTCGTGGTCTGGAAGCCCTCCCCGACACAGACCCACGCGGCGGTCCTGCTGATGAGGGTCCTGGAGGAGGCCGGCCTGCCGAAGGGCGTCATCAACCTGGTGACCGGGGACGGCAAGGCCGTCTCCGAGGTGGCCCTCAACCACCCGGACCTCGCGGGCATCCATTTCACCGGCTCGACCAGGACCTTCCAGTACCTGTGGAAGACGGTCGGCAACAACGTCGAGAAGTACAAGACGTATCCGCGGCTGGTCGGTGAGACCGGCGGCAAGGACTTCATCGTCGCCCACCCCTCGGCCGACCCGGCCGTCCTCAAGACCGCCATGACCCGTGGCGCCTTCGAGTTCCAGGGCCAGAAGTGCTCCGCCGCCTCACGCGCCTATGTGCCGCGCTCCCTCTGGGAGAACGGCCTGCGGGAGGAGTTCGCCGCCGAGGTCGACGCTCTGCCCATGGGCGACGTCCGGGACCTGTCGAACTTCATCGGTGCGGTCATCGACGAGCGCTCCTTCGCCAAGAACAAGGCCGCGATCGACCGGGCGAAGTCCGACCCGACCATCGAGGTCGTCGCGGGCGGCACCTACGACGACAGCGAGGGCTACTTCGTCCGCCCGACGGTCCTCGTCTCCACTGACGCGGAGAACGAGATCTTCAAGGAGGAGTACTTCGGCCCGATCCTCGGTGTCCTGGTCTACGACGATGAGAAGTACGACGAGATGCTCCACCAGATGGAGTCCGCCTCGGCGTACGGGCTGACCGGCTGCGTGATCGCTCAGGACCGCGCCGCCGCGGCGGCCACCTGCGAGGCGCTGCGCTTCGCGGCGGGCAACTTCTACATCAATGACAAGCCGACCGGCGCGGTCGTCGGCCAGCAGCCCTTCGGCGGCGGGCGTGCCTCGGGTACGAACGACAAGGCCGGCGCGAAGCAGAACCTGATGCGCTGGACCTCGACCCGCTCCATCAAGGAGACCCTGGTCCCGCCGACGGACTACCGCTACCCACACATGGGATGACCTGCGGATACGCCCCGACGACGGCCCGGCGCCCCGAACAGCGCCGGGCCGTCGCCGTTCCATGAACATGGGCGCGGCACTGGAGGGGTGCCACGGGACGTACCCGTACACCAGCGGTGAGCGCGAGGCGCGCTGAGAGCGCATTTCCGTGCGCCGGGCGTGTGATGTTCGCCGTGGCCGTCTCAGATAGTAGGAAGTCCGAGTAATTGTGGAGACAGCGCGGTGCGGCTGTCCTAGCTTTGTAGAAGCCGAACGTCTCGCTCCATCCAGCGATCGGCGGGTGAGATCGGTGCCCCCACGCAGGTGACCCCTGCCGCACCGTGGCCCCGCCCCTTCCGGCGATCCGATTCCGCATGCTCTCGGGGATCTTCTCTTCGCTCTGGTTATTGGAGACGTGCACATGAACGAGACCACTCGCCGCGTCCGCCACGCCGCCGCCCGCAACGCCGACACGACCGCCCGGAAGAACGCCGCCGCCGCACTCCAGCGGGCACTGGACCGCCGGGACAACGGCGGCGCCACCGGACACTGACCGATCCGTCACGGCGCCGCGCCGCAGGTCACGGCGGTGCGCCGCCGTGGGTCACTTCGAGCCGCGTACGACGTCGAACGCGTCGATGCGTTCGCCGCTCTCCGCGAGCGCCGTCACCTTCAGCTTCGGGCGCGAGCCCGGCTCCGCCTCCACCGCGAGGAAGGAGAAGCCGGTGTAACGGACCCGCGACCACTCGACCGTGTCCGGATCCGGCAGCCGCGATTTCGTCCAGTGGAACGTGACGATGTGGTCGCGGTCGTGGACGTGCCCTTCGTAGCTGTCCGGTACGCCCACCCCGAAGCTGTAGAGCTCCTTGCCCGCGCCGCCCGCCGTGACGTACACGATGCCGTCCCGGGTGGAGTCGGTCACCGACCCGATCGGGACCTTCCGCCCGACCTCGCCGTCCTTGATCGCGTCGCTGCGCTCATAGACATGGTTGTGGCCGTTGATCACCAAATCGACCTGGTGCTTCTCGAAGAGCCCCACCCAGGCGTCGCGCACCCCGCCGTCCGAGGCGTGGGTGCTCGTGGAGTACGCGCAGTGGTGGAAGAAGACCACGATGAAGTCGATCCCGGACTGGGCGCGCAGCTGCGCCAGACGCCTGTCCAGCCAGGCGGTCTGCTTGCCGCCCGTGTAGCCCTGGTTCGCCGGGATCTCGTAGCTCACATCGTTGGCGTCCAGCGCCACCACGCCCACGTTCCCGTAGACGAAGGAGTAGACGCCCGGCGCGAGTGAGGCGTCGGGGCCGTTCTCCGGGAGCGACCAGCGGGCGGACTGGCCGCCGTAGCCGTTGGGGGAGTACCAGGCCTCCATGTCGTGGTTGCCGGTGGTCACCATCCAGGGCACGCTCGCCGCCACCGACTCCGTCTGGGCCAGGAACTGGTCCCACACCCGGGCGTCATAGGTGTCCGACTCCTTGCCGTGGCCGGAGGAGTCCGCATAGCAGATGTCTCCGGCGTGCAGATGGAAGGAGGGGTTCTGACCCAGGATCAGCTGGTCGTTGGCGAGCGCGTCATAGCTCACGCCCTGGTCGCCGAAGGCGGTGAAGACGAACTTCTCCGACTGCGCCGGCGCCGTCCGGAAGGAGCCGATGGTGGACAGCCGGCCCGCCTCGGCCGGGTCGAAGCCGTCGTGCCCGACCCCGTAGTAGTACGTGGTGCCGGGGCGCAGGCCGTCCAGCGCCGCGTGCAGGTAGTACTGGTCGACCGCCGGCAGTTTCTCCGAGAGCGAGGGGGTGTGCAGATCGCGCACCTCCGCCGCTATCTTCCGGGTGAGCTCCCAGGGCTTGAGCCCCACCCGGACGTAGGGCCGTCCGACCGCGAAGGGGACCTGCCAGGAGATCCGCATCTGGGTCTTCGGATCGGCGCCGAAGGCGAGGTGACGGCCGAAGGGCGCGACCAGGGAACCGTCGACCTTCGCCGTCGCGGGCGCGGTGATCAGGGTGGGGGTTCCGGCCGTGGCCGTGTCCGTACCGGAACCGGCGAGCAGCCCGACGCCGCCGGCGGCCGCCGCGGTGGCCGCCGAGCCGCGCAGGACACGGCGGCGGGAGAGCTTGCTGCGCAGATACTCGTGCTGCTCCGGCATGCTCATCCGGTTCTGGAGGTGCTCCGGAATGCCGATCCGTGGGGTGTGGGGGGAGGCGGGGGTCGACCCGCGCGGGGATGCGGTCATGCGTAATAACTTGCCAGTAACATCCAACTCCCCGCCATACAACGGGTGAACGGAGCTCGACCAGCTGATCGCCGATGTCCGGATGGCGGACAGGTTGTGTCGGTCCCTGGGACGGGGGAGTAGGGTCTGCATCATGTCTCGCAGCATCGATCTCGCAGTGATCCCCGGTGACGGCATCGGACAGGAAGTCGTGGCCCAGGGCCTCAAGGTCCTCTCCGCGGTCCTTCCGCAGGACACGAAGCTCGAGACCCGGAGTTACGACCTCGGCGCCAAACGCTGGCACGCCACGGGTGAGACCCTCTCCGACGCGGATCTGGAGTCGCTGAAGCAGCACGACGCCATCCTGCTCGGCGCGATCGGCGACCCCTCCGTGCCCTCCGGTGTGCTCGAGCGCGGGCTGCTGCTCAAACTCCGCTTCGCCTTCGACCACTTCATCAATCTGCGTCCGTCGAAGCTCTTCCCGAACACCGCGAGCCCGCTGGCAGGCCGCCCCGACATCGACTTCGTCGTCGTCCGTGAGGGCACCGAGGGGCCGTACGTCGGCAACGGCGGCTCCCTGCGCACCGGCACGCCCGCCGAGGTCGCCACCGAGGTCAGCCTCAACACGGCCTACGGTGTGGAGCGGGTCGTCCGCGACGCGTACGAGCGCGCCAAGGCCCGCCCCCGCAAGAAGCTGACGCTGGTTCACAAGAACAACGTGCTGGTGCACGCGGGTCATCTGTGGAAGCGGATCTTCGACGCGGTCGGCGAGGAGTACCCCGAGGTCACCACCGACTATCTGCATGTGGACGCGGCGACGATCTTCTTCGTCACCCAGCCCGAGCGGTTCGACGTGATCGTCACCGACAATCTCTTCGGCGACATCCTCACCGACCTCGCCGCCGCCGTCACCGGTGGTATCGGCCTCGCGGCCTCCGGCAACATCAACCCCACGGGCACCTTCCCCTCGATGTTCGAGCCGGTGCACGGCTCCGCACCCGACATCGCGGGCCAGGGCAAGGCGGACCCGACGGCGACGATTCTCTCCGTCGCTCTCCTGCTCCGGCACCTCGGGTACGAGGACGAGGCGGCCCGTATCGAGACCGCCGTCGCCGCGGACCTCGCCGAGCGGCAGGGCCCGCGTACCACCGACCAGATCGGCGACGCGCTCGCGAGCCGAGTATCCGGCTGACCGGCCGGCAGCACTGCCGCTCACCGGCCCTCGTCCCCCACCGGGGCGGGGGCCGCTGCGTGGCTCATCACTGAGCCCACCCGGCCTGTCAGTGACATCCCCCGCGGCCAAGCCCTGTTCGGGCGATCTTGTCGGTCCCGCTGTGCCTGGGGGGTACTCCCCCGGCCGCCAGGCTGGGGAGTGCCCCCACACCCGATGCCGCGGACCGATCCTCGAAGATCGCCCGGACAGGGGCCGGCACCCGCCCGCTGGGCAACAGCGGCGGCGGGTGCGACCATCAACCCTGGGCCGCGCCACAAGCCCGCGCGGACGCACGGTTTCCTCTCCAGGGTGCGATTCGCGATAATCGGACGCGTGGCCGCACCTCGGGGGGAAGTTCGGACGTCCTAGCAGCGCAGGAGGCGAAGCGTGCGGTCCGCCACGACCTCATGGTGAAGGACACGCAGACATGACGACGCCCCCGATCGAGCTCAAGCCCTCCTCCCACCCGCTGCCGGAAGCGGAGCGCGAGGCGGTCCTGGCCAACCCCGGCTTCGGCCGCCACTTCACCGACAACATGGTGACGATCAAGTGGACGGAGGGCCGCGGCTGGCACGACGCACAGCTCGTGCCGTACGCGCCGCTGTCGATCGACCCGGCCAATATGACCCTGCACTACGCCCAGACGATCTTCGAAGGGCTGAAGGCCTACCGCCAGCCCGACGGTACGGTCGCCACGTTCCGGCCGGACCAGAACGCTCTGCGCTTCCAGGCCTCCGCCCGGCGCCTGGCCATGCCCGAGCTGCCCGTCGAGACCTTCATCGCGGCCTGCGACGCACTGGTGACCCAGGACAGGGCGTGGGTGCCGAGCCAGGGTGAGCAGTCGCTCTACCTGCGGCCATTCATGTTCGCCACCGAGGTCGGGCTGGGCGTCCGGCCCGCCAACGAGTACCTTCATGGTCATCGCCTCGCCTGCGGGCGCGTACTTCCCCCGCGGGGTCAAGCCCGTCTCCGTCTGGCTCTCCGAGGAGTACGTCCGAGCCTGTCCCGGCGGCACCGGCGCCGCCAAGACCGGCGGCAACTACGCCGCCTCCCTGGCTGCCTCCGCCCAGGCCACCGAGCAGGGCTGCGACCAGGTGGTCTGGCTGGACGCGATCGAGCGCCGCTGGATCGAGGAGATGGGCGGCATGAACCTCTACTTCGTCTTCCGTGAGGAGGACGGCACGCGGCGCATCGTCACCCCCGAGCTGTCCGGCTCGCTCCTCCCCGGCATCACCCGCGCCTCGCTGCTGCGGATCGCCGAGGACCTGGGCTACGAAGTCTCCGAGGGCCGGATCTCGGTGGAGGACTGGAAGAACGGCAACGCGGACGGATCGCTGGCCGAGGTCTTCGCCTGCGGCACGGCGGCGGTCATCACCCCGGTCGGCTCGGTGAAGTCCGCCCGGGCGAACTGGACGGTGGGCGACGGGGAGCCGGGCGAGGTCACCACCGAGCTCCGCAAGGCGCTGCTCGACATCCAGACCGGTGCGGCTCCCGACCGGCACGGCTGGATGCACCCGCTCGGCGGATGACGTTCCGCTGAGGGACCTCCGCGGCGAGGTGAAGGGCCGCACCCGGCGCGCTGTCCGGGTGCGGCCCTTCGCACGACTGCCTGGTGAGGGCGTCCCGGGCACGGACAGGCTGCTCCTCCTTCCCCCAGCGGCGGCCCCGCCGCACAGCCGATGGAACACCCCCGGCGCGTCCTTCCCACATCCGGCTGCCCGGCAGGCGGCGGCGGCTGGCGTCCGGGAGGCGCTCCGCCGCACGGCGGGCGCGCGGCCGAGTTCCGGCGGCGCGCCCACATCGTGAGACCCTGCCGCACACGGAGCGCATTCCGTGCCAGACTGCCCCCGTGCTCTCGTTCGCCATGATTATTGGCAGCAGGCGCGCCGGTCCGCAGTGACCCGCACCGTCATCACCATGTACGGAGCGGACACCGTGTCTCCAGACCCGCGCGCAGACCTCTCGCACCCGCGAGAGGTTTTTTCGTTCCCGGCCATCCACCCGGGAGGCGGAGCGCAGGGGATCATAGTGGGGGCACCTCCCAGCGGTGGCTGGGAAAGGTGGAGCCGGTCTCCTCCCGCCTTCGGCGCGGGGGACCCCAGGTAGACTGAGATCCCATAACAGGAGTCAGATCAGATGACGGACGCAACCGACCCCTCTCATCCCGGGGACGACTTCCATGTCTTCGACACCACGCTGCGCGACGGCGCACAGCGTGAGGGCATCAACCTCACCGTCGCGGACAAGCTGACGATCGCCCGGCACCTGGACGACTTCGGGGTGGGCTTCATCGAGGGCGGCTGGCCCGGTGCGAACCCGCGGGACACGGAGTTCTTCGCCCGCGCCCAGTCGGAGATCGACTTCCGCCACGCCCAGCTGGTGGCTTTCGGCTCGACCCGCCGGGCGGGAGTGGCGGCCGCCGACGACCCGCAGGTGCGGGCGCTGCTGGACTCCGGAGCCCCGGTGATCACGCTGGTCGCCAAGTCCCACGACCGTCATGTGGAGCTGGCCCTGCGGACCACGCTGGAGGAGAACCTGGCGATGGTGCGGGACACGGTGGCGTATCTGCGGTCCCAGGGCCGGCGCGTCTTCCTCGACTGCGAGCACTTCTTCGACGGCTACCGTGCCAACCCCCAGTACGCCAAGCAGGTCGTCCGTACGGCCGCCGAGGCCGGGGCGGACGTGGTGGTGCTCTGTGACACCAATGGCGGCATGCTGCCCGCCCAGATCCAGGCGGTCGTGGCGACCGTACGGGCCGACACCGGTGCGCGGCTGGGCATCCACGCCCAGGACGACACCGGCTGCGCGGTCGCCAACACCCTCGCCGCGGTGGACGCCGGTGCCACGCATGTGCAGTGCACCGCCAACGGCTACGGCGAGCGGGTCGGCAACGCCAACCTCTTCCCCGTCGTGGCCGCGCTCCAGCTGAAGTACGGGCGCCGGGTGCTGCCCGAGGGCGCGCTGGCGGAGATGACCCGGATCTCGCACGCCATCGCCGAGGTCGTCAATCTCACCCCGGCCACGCACCAGCCCTACGTCGGTCTGTCCGCCTTCGCCCACAAGGGCGGACTGCACGCCTCCGCCATCAAGGTCGACCCGGACCTGTACCAGCACATCGACCCCGAACTGGTCGGCAACACCATGCGGATGCTGGTGTCCGACATGGCCGGCCGCGCCTCCATCGAGCTCAAGGGCAAGGAGCTGGGCATCGACCTGGGCGGGGACCGCGAGCTGGTGACCCGGGTCGTCGAGCGGGTCAAGGAGCGGGAGCTGGCGGGCTACACGTACGAGGCCGCTGACGCCTCGTTCGAGCTGCTGCTGCGCGAGGAGGTCGAGGGCCGGGCCCGGCGCTACTTCCGTATCGAGTCCTGGCGCGGCATCGTCGAGACCCGCCCGGACGGTACGCACGCCAATGAGGCGACGGTGAAGCTGTGGGCCAAGGGGGAGCGGATCGTCGCCACCGCGGAGGGGAACGGCCCGGTCAACGCCCTCGACCGGGCGCTGCGTGTGGGTCTGGAGCGGATCTATCCTCAGCTGGCCAAGCTGGAGCTGGTCGACTACAAGGTCCGCATCCTGGAGGGCAAGCACGGCACGGAGTCCACGACCCGAGTGCTGGTGTCCACCAGCGACGGCAGCGGTGAGTGGTCGACCGTCGGTGTCGCGGAGAACGTCATCGCCGCGTCCTGGCAGGCGCTGGAGGACGCGTACACGTACGGGCTGCTGCGGGCGGGCGTCGAGCCCCAGGAGTAGCCGAGCCCCGGAATCCAGGAGGAGTCGGGCCCGGATATCAGGAGCAGGCGGGTTTCAGGAGCGGCGGAGCATCGCGTACGGCTCGTGCCCCGGCCGGGGAGTCCCGGCCGGGGCACACTGTCGCGCGCCACACCCGCGCTCGGGCCTGCGGGGCCGACGTGACCGCGCAGATGTCGAAGCTCAGCTTCACCGTGTCACTGATCATGACACCGCCGGCCTCCAGGTCCGCGTTCCGCGTCAGGCCGCAGTCCGAGCGGAGGCTCTCGGTGGTGCCCTCGAAGCCCACGCGCTCATTGCCGTAGACGCCGATGGCGGAGCCGTTGAACTCCAGGTCGATGGAGAGCGGGCGGGTTCGGGCAACCCGGGCCGACGGCTCCGGTGTCGGCCTTCCGGCGCGGACGGTCATGCGCATTGATGCGGGTGGCGTGCCGTGCTAAGCCAACGGACAGCAGGTCCACGACACTGTGCAAGGCCCTCCCGCCGGAAGGACTCACCGTGCCGCTCCCGCCCGTCTGGTCCCGCCGCGGCTTCCTCACCGCCACCGCTGCCACCGCCACCGCCGCCACCACGGGCCCGAGCGCTGCCGCCCTCGCCGCCGCCGGGCCGGTCGGACCGGCGGGCGCCGCGTCGGCCGGTGCGCCCGACGAGTTCGAGGCGTTGCGGCGGCGCTGGCTCGGACTCCAACTCGGCAGCGGCTACGACCCGGGCGCCGAGCCGTACGCCTCCCGGCTGAGGGAGACCGGCGACCTCGCTCGCGCGTTCCGCTCGACGATGCGCCCCACCGGCCGCTCCCTGTGGCCCGACTGCCCCTTTGACCCTCCCGCCGGTATCACCCGTGGCTACAACCGGCTCTCCACCATGGCTCAGGCCTACGCCCAGCCCGGCACCGGCCTCACCGGTGACGCCGGCCTCGCCGCCGCTGTCGTCCGCGGCCTGGACCACCTCGAAGCAACGGTCTACAACCCCTCCGCGACCCGCTACGGCAACTGGTGGGAGTGGCAGATCGGCAGTCCCAGGCTGTTGCTCGACACGGTGGCGGTGATGTACGGGCAGCTCGATGAGGACCGTCGCACGGCGTATCTCGCCGCCGTGGACCACTTCGTGCCCGACGCGATGCTCGGTGACTACACCGGCACCAGCACCGGCGCCAACCGTGTCGACCTCTGCCGCGGCGTGGCTCTGCGCGGCGTCCTGGGCCGCGCCCCGGCGAAGCTGGCCCTCGCCCGCGACGCCCTCTCGCCCGTCTTCCCCTACGTCACCGAAGGCGACGGCCTCTACGCCGACGGCTCGTTCATCCAGCACACCTGGGTGGCCTACTCCGGCACCTACGGCCATGTCCTCCTCGACGGGCTCGGCCGGCTGTTCACCCTGCTGGCCGGATCGAGCTGGGAGGTCACCGACCCCCGCCGGCAGATCGTCCTCGACAGTGTGGAGCGGGCGTACGCGCCCCTGCTGCTGGACGGTCTGATGATGGACGGCGTCAACGGCCGGGCGATCTCCCGCGGGCTGCTCCGTGGCGACGAGCGCCGGATCATGCGCAGCGACCACTACCACGGGCATCTGCTGATCGCGGCGGTCGCGCTGCTCGGCGGCGCCGCGTCGAGCGCCGAGCGGGAGCGCTGGAACGGCATGGTCCGGGGCTGGATCGCCCGGGACGTCACCAGTCCGGTCCTCACCGACCGTCAGTTCGGCGTCGCGGACCTGGCCCGGCTGAAGGCGGTCGCGGACGGCCCCGGCCCGGTGACCCCCGAACCCGTGGGACACCAGCTCTTCCCCGCGATGGACCGGGCGGTGCACCGCCGCCCCGGCTGGGCCGCGAACATCTCGATGGCCTCCGACCGGATCGCCCACTACGAGAACGGCAACGGCGAGAATCCGCGCGGCTGGCACACCGGCGCCGGAATGCTGCACTGGTGGGGCCCCGGCGGCGGAGGCCAGTACACCGACTGTTTCTGGCCGACCGTCGACTGGTACCGGCTGCCCGGCACCACCGTGTCCACCAAGCGGCTCGCCGACAACGAGGGCGGCGGATGGGGTGAGCCGAAGCCCGCGGTGCGGTGGGTCGGAGGGGTCACGGACGGTGAGTTCGCGATGGTGGGCCAGCATCTGAAGGGGCTGTCGAGCACGCTCGACGCGAAGAAGTCGTGGCTCTGCGCCGCCGACACCATCGTCTGTCTGGGCGCCGGTATCACCGCCCGGGACGGCACCCGGGTGGAGACCGTCGTCGACAACCGCAATCTGGGGGAGAGCGGTGCGCCGGCGCTCACGGTCGACGGCGTGACGCAGCCGGGCGAACCCGGCTGGGCGGACACCTTCCCCGGAGCCCGGTGGGCCCACCTCGCCGGGCACGGCGGCTATGTGTTCCCGGGCGGCGCCCGGCTCGGCGCCCTGCGCGAGGCTCGGACCGGCTCCTGGCACGACATCAACGCCGGCGGTTCGCCCGACCCCGTCACCCGCCGCTGGCTCACCCTGTGGCACGACCACGGCACCGATCCGGCCGACGCGTCGTACGTCTATCTGCTGATGCCGGGGGCGAGCCGCCGGACCGTCGCGGTGCGCGCCGCCGACCGGCACTGGCTGACCGTCCTCGCCAACTCCGCCCGGCAGCAGGGCGCCGCCATCCCCTCGTTGGGCCTGACGGCGGTCAACTTCTGGGAGCCCGGTAGGGTCGGTCCGCTCACATCCTCCGGTCCGGCGAGTGTGCTGCTGCGGCGACGGGGCGGCCGTACCGCCACGGTCGGTGTGAGCGATCCCGCGCGGCGCGGAGCCGGCGTGGACGTGACCTGGGACCGTCCGGTCCGCCGGGTACTCGCCCGGGACGCCTCCGTCGAGGTGCTCTCCACCGGCCGGTCACTGCGGCTGCGCGTCACCGCGGGTTCCGCGGGTCACACGCATGGCTGTACGGTCTCCCTGGGGTGAACGCGGGGGCACGGTTGTGGAATCTCTACAGCCCGTCGGGGGTTTGTGTCGTACACACCGGCCGTACAAGTGGTGGTTCTGTCCAAGGGGTCCAGGAAAACGGGCAGGACACTGTACGAAGTCGACGGCCCGTTTTCGGGGGGACTGTTCGTAGGGTCGTTGCATGACCCTTCTCGACGAGACGCCCGGTGAGGCGAGCGATACCCGTGGGCGGGTGGCCGAGCTGCGCGCGATCCGTGAGCAGGCCCACCGAGGGCCCAGTGACCGGGCGACCGAGGCCCAGAAGGCCAAGGGCAAGCTGACCGCGCGTGAGCGTATCGACCTCCTCCTCGACGAGGGGTCGTTCCATGAGGTGGAGCCGTTGCGGCGGCACCGGGCGACCGGCTTCGGGCTGGAGGCCAAGAAGCCCTACACCGACGGTGTGGTCACCGGATGGGGCACGGTCGAGGGCCGTACGGTCTTCGTGTACGCCCATGACTTCCGCATCTTCGGCGGTGCGCTGGGCGAGGCCCACGCCACCAAGATCCACAAGATCATGGACATGGCCATCTCCGCCGGTGCGCCGCTGGTGTCCCTCAACGACGGCGCGGGCGCCCGGATCCAGGAGGGCGTCTCGGCGCTGGCCGGCTACGGCGGGATCTTCCAGCGCAACACCAAGGCCTCGGGCGTGATCCCGCAGATCTCGGTGATGCTCGGCCCCTGCGCGGGCGGCGCCGCCTACTCCCCGGCCCTGACCGACTTCGTCTTCATGGTCCGTGAGACCTCGCAGATGTTCATCACCGGCCCGGACGTCGTACGTGCGGTGACCGGCGAGGAGATCACCCAGAACGGGCTCGGCGGCGCGGATGTGCACGCCGAGACCTCGGGCGTGGCCCACTTCGCCTACGACGACGAGGAGACCTGCCTCGCCGAGGTCCGCTACCTCCTCTCCCTGCTGCCCGCCAACAACCGCGAGAACCCCCCGGCCGTTCCGGCCGAGGACCCCGCCGACCGGCGTGGGGAGGCCCTGCTGGACCTGGTCCCCGCCGACGGCAACCGGCCCTACGACATGCGCAAGGTCATCGAGGAGATCGTCGACGACGGCGAGCACCTCGAGGTCCACGAGCGCTGGGCGACCAACATTCTGTGCGTCCTGGCCCGGATGGACGGCCAGGTCGTGGGCATCATCGCCAACCAGCCCCAGTCCCTGGCCGGTGTGCTGGACATCGAGGCGTCCGAGAAGGCCGCCCGCTTCGTCCAGATGTGCGACGCCTTCAACATCCCGATCATCACCCTGCTCGACGTCCCCGGCTTCCTGCCCGGTGTGGACCAGGAGCACGGCGGGATCATCCGCCACGGCGCCAAGCTGCTGTACGCCTACTGCAACGCCACCGTGCCCCGGATCTCCGTCGTCCTGCGCAAGGCCTACGGCGGCGCCTACATCGTCATGGACTCCCAGTCCATCGGTGCCGACCTCACCTACGCCTGGCCCACCAACGAGATCGCCGTCATGGGCGCCGAGGGCGCCGCCAACGTCATCTTCCGCAAGCAGATCGCCGAAGCCGACGACTCCGACGCCATGCGCACCCGCATGGTCAAGGAGTACAAGGCCGAGCTGATGCATCCGTACTACGCCGCCGAGCGCGGCCTCGTCGACGACGTCATCGACCCCGCCGACACCCGCCACGTCCTCATCAGCTCCCTGGCCATGCTGCGTACCAAGCACGCCGACCTGCCCTCCCGCAAACACGGCAACCCCCCGCAGTGACGGAGACCCTCATGAGCACCGACCGCCACCTCGTCCGCGTCGAGAAGGGCCACGCCGACCCCGAGGAGCTCGCCGCCCTCACCGCGGTCCTTCTCGCCCGTGCCGCCGCCGGGCCCGGCCACCGCCACGCCGCGGCCCCGCACCGCAGCACCGCCCGCTGGCGCCGCCTCGAGCGCACCCCCGGCTTCCGCGCCCCCCACAGCTGGCAGGGCTGAGCCCCGTATCGCTCCAATTGCTGTACGCGATCCGTTGCCGTACACCAAGAAGTCCCCGTCCTCCTCGGAGGGCGGGGACTTCTCGGCGTACGGTCCGTGCTACCGCAGCCGGGCCATCAGGGCGTGCTCGACGAGCGTGATGAGGGCGCTCTTGGCGTCGGCGCGGTGGCGTGCGTCGGTGGTGATGATGGGGGCGTCGGGGCCGATCTGGAGGGCTTCCCGGACTTCTTCGG
>NZ_JBQQBW010000076.1:0-33972 GCF_052245415.1 Streptomyces sp. 8N706
GGCGGCCCGGCCCGACCGTTGCCCCTCTCCGGGTGGAGCAGAAGGAGAGAGTCGGCCGAGGTGCCGTCACGGAGCCACCGTCGCCGCCTGCCTGCTCAACCGCAGCTCGACGCCGCGTCGATGAAGGAGGCGTCCTGCGGTCCTCTTGCCGCGGGGGAGGCAGAACGTCTGGTGACCGGGGCGGCGGTACGGGGGCGCAAGCGGCCGCCGCTCAGTCGAGCCGGATATGCCTGAGCCCCGTCCACGCTCGGCGCAGCCGCCCCCGTAGCGCACTGTCCGTATTGGGGGTGAGCCTCAGCCCGGCCGAGGCCGCGATACGGTCGGCAACCTGCGGAATCGTGAGGCGATCGGTCCACACCTGCTCGGCGAACTCCGCCTGTCCCAGTCGCTCCAGGCACACGTCGAGTTTCGACACGGCGAAGCTCTCCCGAAGCACGGGGATGTCCCTTCCGGCGACGAACCGCAGGGCATGGCCGAAACCGCGCTCGCGCAGCCGTCGCAGCACCGTTACGCGGTCGGCCAGCAGCGCGAAGTGGCGTACGTCATGGCCGCGTTCCCGTAGCCGTCCGACGGTCTCCCGGAAGTACGCCGCTTCCACGACCGTCATCGGTGCGATGACGGTGCCCCTGTGCCGGGTGAGGGCCAGGTCCAGCACCTCGTACACACCCTGCCGCCAGGCCGGGAGGTCCTGGAAGTCCCCGCGCAGCAGCGGCGGCGTCATCCGGTGCAGGCCGAAGCCGACGTGTTCGGGATCGCAGATGATGCTGCCTGGAAGCCGCCGCTGGATCTCGTGCGCGGTCTGCGTCTTACCGCCGCCGAAGGGGCCATTGATCCACAGGAGCATCCCCGGATTTTACGAAAGGGGACCGGCGCCGCGAGACCGAGCCTCGCCCCCAGGAACGTTCTTGAGTACCGGAGAAGCGGACGTCGGCCCGGGCCGGGAGCTCGCGAAGCGCGGGTGCGACGGAGGCCACGGGGCCGGACGCCGTGGTGAAAACCGAGGCGGGCGGCGCTGTTCACTGTGGTTCCGCCCTGTCGGAGCTGATGCCGACGGCGGGAGGCACCGGCGCCGGACCGTCCACGCCGTACACGTGCGGCGGGGCCGAAGGCGGCATCTTCATTCAGCCCTCCAGGCGCTCCCCGCCCTCAGGAAGTCCTGCGAGTGCTGCGGCGTGCCGCAGTACGTCGCGGAGCATCGTGGGGGTGAGCCTGCCGGTGAAGGTGTTCTGCTGGCTGACGTGATAGCAGCCGAGAAGGTGCAGATCGGGAGCGCCGCGTGAGTCGGTCAGCCGACTGTGCGCACCATGGCCGAACGCCGGGAGCGGTCGTGGCACCTCCCAACCGGCCTCGGCGAGCGACGGCAGCAGCGCCTGCCAGCCGAAGGCGCCGAGGACTACGACGGCCCGCAGCGTCGGGCGCAGAAGCTGCAGCTCGCGCGTCAGCCAGGGACGGCACGTGAGCCGCTCTTCCGGCGTCGGTTTGTTGGCGGGTGGTGCGCAGTGCACCGGCGCGGTCACCCGCACCCCGCGGAGTTCCAGCCCGTCGTCCCGGGCCGTCGACGTCGGCTGAGAGGCCAGTCCCACATCGTTGAGTGCGGCGAAGAGAACGTCGCCCGAACGGTCACCCGTGAACATCCGTCCGGTGCGATTCCCTCCGTGTGCTGCGGGCGCCAGGCCGACGATGGCGAGCGCGGCGTCGGGCGGCCCCCACCCCGGTACGGGCCGCCCCCAGTAGTCCCAGTCCTGGAACGCCTTGCGTTTGACTCTGGCCGTTTCCTCGCGCCATTCCACGAGACGTGGACACGCTCGGCAGCGGATCAGCTCGGCGTCCAAGGCGGCCAGGTTCTCCGCTCGCGCGGCCCGGTAGGAGGGGAATGCGGGCGCCTCGGGGCCCGGCTCCTCCGCGTCCCCGCGGTTCCGCTGCTGATCCTGCACTCCGCCATCTCCTCACAAGAGGTCCC
This sequence comes from Streptomyces sp. 8N706, assembly GCF_052245415.1. NCBI lineage: Bacteria > Bacillati > Actinomycetota > Actinomycetes > Kitasatosporales > Streptomycetaceae > Streptomyces > Streptomyces sp. 8N706. The sequence continues at coordinate 1,961 of NZ_JBQQBW010000076.1, forward strand.
CACCCGCAGGTCCCGTCCTGCACCGGCGGTCCATCTCCACCAGGGCGGCGCTCCGAATCGCCGCACCTGACGCATGGACGCCATGGACGCACACATGAGCCGATGCCCCATCGTCGTCACCGGAGCCAGGGATTTCGAGCCTCCGGGGCAGGTACGCCCGCCGATACAGTCGGCGACGGGCGGCCCACAGGAGAAACCCCGCCGTCCGGCCGGCTGGGTGCTGTTCCATGTGCTGCTCCTGCGGGCCTCCGTCTCAGCGCCAGTCGTCGATCACATAGGCGTCGGGGTGGCTGTAGCCGGCTTCATTGGGCCGGTGCATGGCCACGCCCTGCAACTGGGTGCGGAAACCGCGGCCGACCATGCGCCGATAGGCATCCGGGCGGCCCAGATTCACCCCCGCGTCGAGCTGACTCGCCCCGAGCTCGGCCGCCAGTCGCTCACAAGCGTCGAGCAGTCGCTCGAAGCGGTCGGCTCCCTCGCGGCCAGGGCGTACGGCCCCGAACTTGATGAAGCACACGTCCTCGCCGGCCTCCGACCCCGCGCCGCAGTGGCAGACGGCCAGACCGTCGAGCCCGGAGCCGCCCTGGAGCAGAACGGTGTCGCCGAGCCCCTGCGCCTGCACCGCCACGATCTCGCGCTCCAGGTCCAGCCCCTCGTAGACGGCCCCGGTCAGCGCTCGGCATTCGCTCAGGAAGCCGGGCCGCTCGGCCGCGGACAGTTCGGAGTACAACACCCGGCCGGGGTCCGCGGAACGGCCCTCGACCTGCTTCTTCATGACGGCCGTGAGGAATCGGGGCCAGAAACCGTACCTGCGGTAAAGCTCCAGGTGCTTGGGACTGTGCGAGAAGGTGAACAGGCCGAGGTGCCGGTTCCCCCAGGTGGCGAAGCAGTCCATGACCGGCTCCATGAGCCTCCTGCCGACGCCCTGGTCCCACAAGTCCGGACGCACGGTCAGCGGCCCGAAGTACCCCACGCTGCCCCAGTCGACGGCAAAATTCGACCCGACGACGTCGCCGTCGAGGGTCGCGGCGAAGGCCGCCCGCGGGTCGGCGGCCCAACGGGTGCGGACATAGTCGGCGCTCCCGAAGAACGTTTTTGGTTCAGGAGCTCCGAGAAAGGTTCCGAAGGCGACCCTGCAGATCTCGTCGGCGCGATCCAGGTCCGCCTCGGTGAGCGGGCGGACCGACACCTCGCTCGCGCCGGTCTTCCGGTCGGCTGCCGGTGAGGTCATGGTTCCCTCCTTTCTCCGGCCCCCCCATTCATCACACCACGAGCGTGCGTGGCACGGCAGGGCGACGACACGCCGGAGCGTGTGTACCCCAGGGCGGTCGGCGTCGCGGCGGACACTCCGGCCGTCAGCTCGTTCGCCGGCCTCCCGTGGAGCAGGGCGGCAGCCCTCATGAAGAAGCAGCGTTCACGAAGAAGCAGCCCTCACGAAGGCGGCACCCTCGCGGAGGGGTGCCGCCCGGCCATGCGTTCTGCGGCGCCGTTCCGCGTCAGCCCAGGGCGACCATGAAGACGTGAAGATTTCCGTTGTCCGGCGGCGTGACACTCCTGATCTTCTTCCCTGCAGCGGCCCGGAAGGGCGCGGTCGCGACGACATGGGCGTCCACCACAGCCTTCTCCCCACCGCTGACATTGCGGTACGGAGTCCTGGCCACGGTCGCATTGCCGCACTGGACCGTCCCGCTCCCGCGGCCGACCGTCCAGTCGGTGAACGAGCAGTCGACCGTGTCGGAACTGCCGTCGGTGTACGTGACCTCGGCCTCGGCCGACTGGTTCCCGTTGACCGCGCTGCCCAGGAAGGACAGTGCGGTGGCAGCCTGGGGCAGCTCGATGGTCTGGCCGTCGGTCGAGGCACCTGGCGCGTGCCAGGGGCGAATTCGACATAGCCGCCCGAGCCCTTGCCCGCCACGGGGCGGCCGTCGGTGCCGTATCCACCGGTGCCGCCCTCGGCGCTGGTCGTGCCCGGCCGTAGTTAGCCGTCCTGCCAGGTGCCGTTGGCGGTGAAGGCTAGGTCGAAGACGGCGGTGGAGTGCAAGCCATCCCTTCATCTCATCCGCCTCGCCCGCCACGGCCTTGGGGCGGACGAGCTCACCGGCACGCATCCAGAAGAGCCGACGGACCGTCACGGCACTCCAGGACGGCCGCCCCTGACTCCACTGCTGCCTTCCTGCGACCGGGGTGACCGACTCCGGAGTCGCCGAGCGGAGATCCCGCCGTGCATCGCACTCCAAGACCATTCCCCCATGCATATCGAAAATTCGACATCGACGGACGTAACAGATTTCCTGCCCTCGTGTGAGGCCGCCTGTCGATCCGTCTCAATGCGCCAGAAATAGCGATTGTGGCTACTCGTCAGCTGCTGCTTTCCCTTAGTCGATATGTCCCTCTCAGCTGAACTGCACCCTTTTGCCGGGAGGCTCGGGAAGGGATGGCTCATGAGGATGAGTTGTCACCATTAAATGGACAAGACTGCACGTCAGGGGGGTTTGTCGTGTCGTCGAGGCGTTCGCGGAATCCTTGGACCCTCGGGTTGCCGGTCACTCAGTCGACGTGGTTGGATCTTGCCAGTGCGGTCGCCGTTAGTCATTGGTTTCCGTCTTTTCGGACATCATGCGACCGTTCGACCGGCCGGATTTGGTTTGCTGCCAAACGGCTGGCCATTCAGGAATCCCCGAACATGGAAGGGAAGAGCCAGTCATGGACTTCACCCCCCAGGTTGAGACCCGCGAGATTGCCGACAACGAGCTCGACGGCATTGCGGGCGGTACGGCCGGTGTGGCCGCCAACGCTGCCGGCTACGGTGCCGCCGTGGGCGTCGGCGATGTTGCCGGGACTGTCGAGTCCCTCGCGTCCGTCGTGCCCGCTTCGCAGCTCTCCGGCCTCGCCACGGTGCAGACCTCGGGCATCTGACGGCGCCTTGCCGACTAGGCGTCGTTCGATTGCCGGCCCGCCGGCGCGTCCGAGCGCCAGGAGGGTCGCCTAGGACCCCGGAACCTCCGTTCCGGGGTCCTCGGACGTGTCTGACGGCCCTTCGCGGCTTGCGACGCCAGGTACGACACCCCCCGCCTTCGGCCGGGGGCACACGCCGCGTTGCCGGGGACCGCCCGCATACGCCCAGGCTGAGGACGACCTCCCGGCCGGTGGACCCCCACCGCCTCGCGATGCTCCCCCAGCCTTCGTACGGGTGGGGAGCGCCCCGGCCCAAGGCTGGGGGAGTAACCCCGCACCGGAGACCCATCGCTGATCCCCTCGGAGCCGTCGGAGACGCCCCGGCCCTTCGGTGACGGCCCCGCCCTTCCTGATGGTTCACCCGCCGGTGCCACGGCATTCGCTGTTGTCGCCGCCGCTGCGGCACCCGACCTGCCCGGAGAACGTAGGTCCGGGAAGAGGACGATTGCGCTGGTCCTCGTGCTGTTGGTAGGCGGTTCCACCCAAGATCACCACTGCCACCACCGTGGTCATGAAGCCCTGGCTCCAAGCGGTCACCGAGGCGTTCCTCCGCGAGGCGAGAATGGCCGCCCCCAGGGCTGCGGCCCCGACCGTGCCCGCAGCCCCCAGGTACCCCCACACAGGGTCGGTGGTGCCCGGACTCGCGGGGTCGAGGCCCCATCCGGACAGGAACCACGCTGCGAAGGTCACCAGCAGGGCCAGTACCTCGAGGAACGCCAGGCCGATTGCCGCGCCCACGTCCGAGCTCCGATCGATGCGCCGCTTGCCGTCGGCGGCGGAGGATGCGTCCATACGGGGGAGTCTCACCATCGCCCCAGAGGTGCGCATGAGTACGCGTACTCATGGAGAGCGGCTGACACCAGGCCCGGACGCGCCCGAAGGCGATGATGCAGAAGGCGTCGCTCGAGGAAGGCTTCATGGTGTCGGCGGGGACGGTGCCGGGGCGCTGAACTGCCGGTCCGCCGAAGCCCCTCGGCCCGGCCCGTGGACCTGACTGCTCGATCCGGCGCGGGCCCAGGGCCTCCAGGAGAGGCAGGCCGCCCGGTGCCGCCGCCTGGTGCCGTATACGGAAGCGCTGGTTACCTGCTGGAGGTCCCCCGCGGGCGTGGTACGGGCCCCGTTGCCCGGCGATGACTACGTACAACGGCTGGCCGGACTCTGATCCCGGCTCAGCCACCTCACGGCGGGCGGGACCGGGATGCCGCAACCGAAGGAAACGTGGGGAGCCGGGGAGAGGCCCGCCCCGCCGAGCGGTGGAGGAAGGGCGCCGGGCGGCGGGGCGGGAGCTTACGGGGTCAGCTCACTGTGTAGGGAGCGTCCGCGAGTTCGGCGGCGTGGAGCAGCGCGGTCCTGAGGTTGGGCCAGTAGTCGGTGGCCATGCAGGAGTACGCGGGCAGGAAGCCATTGCGCGCCGTGTTGGTGGTGGCCCCGGTCGGTGGGCGGGCTCTGCACAGCGACGTGCCAGGTCGCTGGTGCCGCCTCCACCGGTGTGCGGCCTTCACCGGACGTCCGCGGGCCCTCATCCACGACACCGCTCCCGCAACCGCGGCATCAGCCGGACCGTCACCGAAGCGAGGAGTGCCCTCGGCACCGCCGCACGGCGGACCGCCGGTCCTTCCGTGTGAGATTCGCGCCCGGCCGGGTGAGGCTGCCCGCCGGCGCCGGTACGCCCTTCGACTCCCGCGCCAGGATGGTGTGGGGGGCGGTCCAGGCCGGCCCTCGGAAATCCGCTCAACGCGAGTGCGTACCGGCTCGGCTGCCAGGACTGATCCCATGGGAATGCACACCGTCAGGGAGGGCCGCTTCCGGCACCGGCGGGCTGATCTGGTCTATGACGACGCCGGTGAGGGCCCTCTGGCCGTCTACGCGCACGGCGGGTTCGTCAGCCAGGCGATCGAGGACCGGATGGGCCTGTTCGACTGGGAGCCGGTGCTGGACGCGGGGCGGCGCCTGGTGCGCTACGACGCCCGAGGGCACGGCCGGTCCACCGGAGGCGCGGTGGACACCGACTTCACCTACCCGTCACTGGCCGACGATCTGCTGGGCCTGCTCGGTCACCTGGGCGCTCTCGAGCCGGTCGCGGCCATGGGCGCGTCGATGGGCTGCGGCACCGTACTGCACGCCGCCGTCCGGGCACCGGCGCGCTTCTCCCGGCTGGTTCTCCTCATCCCACCCACGGCATGGGCCACACGGAAGGCGTATGCGCAGGGCAACCGGGAATCGGCCGAAACGGTCGAACGAGAGGGAGCGGACGCCTGGCTCGCCGCGAAACGGCAACAGCCGCGCCCCGCCTTCCTCTCGGACGTCCCCCAGCTCCCACCGACCCCCAGCGAGCGGATACTGCCATCCGTACTGCGCGGTCTGGCCATGTCCGACCTCCCCCCTCCCGCCGCCCTGGAAGCGCTGCACCCGCCCGCGCTGATCCTGGCCTGGTCGGATGATCCGGGACACCCGGTCTCGACGGCGGAGACGCTGGCCGGTCTGCTGCCGCGCGCCGACCTCCACATCTCCCGGACCCGCTCCGACATCCGCACCTGGGGCGGGCGCATCGCGGAGTTCCTGACCGGGCCCCGGCCATGATCGGCGGCGACGCTCCTCGCCTACACGTCGCGGCGCGCCGCTCCGGGGGGCAGCAGGCTGATCGTCCCGCAGTGCCTTCGTTCATCCAGACGACGCTGCCCGCCACCCCGCGGGCCCACGCGCCCGGTCTCTTCGGCGCCACCATGCTCACTGCATCCTGCTGGGCGTCATCCTGGGGCGCGCCTGCCGTATCGCCCGCGACACCACCGAGTCGTACGGCACGGTGGTCGCCGCTGGCCAGCACCCGCCCAGTGCGCCGAGGCTTCGTCCCCGGCTGCGCGGTCGGGCCGGACCGGACGATCTCCGAATGCCGGTTTGCCCACCGGTCGCCGTGACACCACAGGTCAGCCGCAGTCCCTGCGGTGCGGAGAGCGAGCATCCCCCGAGACTACGGGGATGCGGAATGGAGTTGCGGGCAAGGCCGGCCGAACCGCTGCCCAACCCTCTCGAGTGGGCGGCGAGCGGGCTCCCGGCCGCCCGCCGGTGCTGATCCGTCCGGACGGTGCGTCCCGGGTGCGGCGCGCACGATCCATCCGCTGTCTCTCGCTGGGTGACCACAGCTGTCTCTCGCTGGTGATCGGAGCCCGGCAGCGGCATTCTGGACAGGAGGACAGTGTTCGCCGCGCAGTCACCCATCGGATGTGGCAGCGGGCTGGTCCGGGGTCGCCCGCACTCCCTTCGGGCCGGTTCTCTCCCCGCCGACGGTGCGGCAGGGCGTATGGAGGAGAACTGACATGGCCCGCTCAGTCGGAATTGACCTCGGTACGACGAACTCGGTGGTGTCCGTCCTCGAAGGCGGTGAACCGACCGTCATCACCAATACCGAAGGTGGACGGACCACACCGTCGGTAGTCGCCTTCGCCAAGAACGGCGAGGTCCTCGTCGGCGAAGTCGCCAAGCGCCAAGCGGTCACCAATGTGGAGCGCACCGCCCGGTCGGTGAAGCGGCACGTGGGTGAGGCGGACTGGCGGTTCCCCGCCTCCGGCACCGTGGACGGCAAGCGCTACACCGCCCAGGAGATCTCCGCACGTGTCCTGCAAAAGCTCAAGCGGGATGCGGAGTCCTACCTCGGCGAGGATGTGACGGATGCCGTCATTACGGTGCCCGCCTACTTCAACGACTCGCAGCGCACCGCCACGAAGGAGGCCGGTGAGATCGCGGGTCTGAACGTACTGCGGATCATCAACGAGCCGACCTCCGCGGCGCTGGCGTACGGCCTGGAGAAGGAGGACCAGGTCATTCTGGTCTTCGACCTCGGTGGCGGCACCTTCGATGTCTCGCTGCTGGAGATCGGCGACGGAGTGGTCGAGGTCAAGTCCACCGCCGGCGACACGCACCTCGGGGGTGACGACTGGGACCAGCGAGTCGTCGATCATCTGGTCAAGCAGTTCAAGAACGCCTACGCAGTGGACCTGTCCAAGGACAAGATGGCGGTGCAGCGTCTCCGCGAGGCCGCGGAGCGGGCCAAGATCGAGCTGTCCTCGTCGACCGAGACCACGATCAACCTGCCGTACATCACGGCGTCCGCCGAGGGCCCGCTGCACCTGGACGAGAAGCTCACCCGGACGCAGTTCGAGCAGCTGACCTCAGATCTGCTCGAGCGCTGCAAGACCCCGTTCCATCAGGCGATCAAGGACGCCCAGATCAAGGTGTCGGCGATCGATCATGTGATTCTCGTCGGTGGCTCGACCCGTATGCCGGCCGTCGCCGATCTCGTGCGTGAGCTGACCGGCGGCAAGGAGGCCAACAAGGGCGTCAACCCGGACGAGGTCGTCGCCATCGGCGCGGCCCTCCAGGCCGGTGTCCTCAAGGGCGAGGTCAAGGACGTCCTGCTGCTCGACGTCACCCCGCTGTCCCTCGGTATCGAGACCAAGGGCGGCATCATGACGAAGCTGATCGAGCGCAACACCACGATCCCGACCAAGCGCTCCGAGATCTTCACCACGGCCGAGGACAACCAGCCGTCGGTGCAGATCCAGGTCTACCAGGGCGAGCGCGAGATCGCGGCGTACAACAAGAAGCTCGGAATGTTCGAGCTGACCGGTCTGCCGCCGGCCCCGCGCGGTGTCCCGCAGGTCGAGGTCACCTTCGACATCGACGCCAACGGCATCATGCACGTCGCCGCGAAGGACCTCGGCACGGGGAACGAGCAGCGGATGACCGTCACCGGTGGCTCCGCGCTGCCGAAGGACGACATCGACCGCATGATGCGCGAGGCCGAGCAGTACGCGGAGGAGGACCACAAGCGCCGCGAGGCCGCCGAGACCCGGAACACGGGTGAGAGTCTCGTCTACCAGACCGAGAGGTTCCTCAGGGACAACCCGGACAAGGTCCAGGGCGATGTGAAGTCCGAGGTCGAGACGGCGGTCGGCGACCTCAAGGAGAAGCTGAAGGGCGAGGACTCCGCCGAGATCCGCACCGCGACCGAGAAGGTCGCGGCCGTCAGCCAGAAGCTGGGCCAGGCGATGTACGCGCAGGCGCGCGCCGAGGGAGGAGGATCCGGTACTGCGGGCTCCACCGGCGAGGGCGGCTCCAGTGGCACCGGCCCCCAGGGCACGACCTCCGACGACGACGTCGTCGATGCCGAGATCATCGATGAGGACAAGCGGGGAGGTGCCGGATGAGTCACCGGAGCGATTCCCGACGAGAAGGCCGGGCGGTTCTCGTAGTCCCGCAGGGGAAGGAGCGCATTCATCCGGCAGCCCTCCCTCCCCTGTCGCGGGCCGGCGACAGTGAGTCCTTGTCCCGTGGGCGGCCGCCAACCGCGGGCACGGACTCCCGGACGGCAGCGAACTCAGCGCCGTCGGCACCCAGCGGCGGTGAGCGGGCTGCCCCGTCGCAGACAGCGGAGCTGCGGGCGCGGCTCGCCGAACGGACAGCCGATCTGCAACGGGTGAAGGCCGAGTACGACAACTACCGCAAGCGAGTCCGGCGCGACCGACTGGCGGTCCGGGAGGTCGCCGTGGCCAATGTGCTCCGGGGGCTCCTGCCCGTCCTCGACACCATTGCGCAGGTCCGCGAGTCGGGCGACATGAGCGAGGGATGCGTGGCGGTCGCCGATGCGATGGAAACGCGGCTGGCCGAGCTGGGCCTGCGGTCCTTCGGCGAACCGGGTGAGCAGTTCGACCCCGGTCGGCACGAGGCGCTCTACCAGTTTCGCTGCGATGAGGTGAGTCGCGCCCTGTGCGCGGTGGTCCTCCGCCCCGGCTACCTCCTCGGTGATCAGCTTCTGAGCCCGGCCCAGGTGGTCGTTGCCGCACCGGCCGGCTCGCCATCACCAGCCGCGGCCCAGGGCCTGCGATAGCGACCGAGGCGCAGAGCCGGCTGGTACGCGCTCGACCGGTCCCTCGGCGGCCCTGCCGGAGCAGACTCGCCGTACATGTTGATCCGTTGCGCGGGTGCGGGCAGCGAGCGGGGTAACCCCGCGATCCACCTCTATCGAGCGGTGGGCTTTACGACAGCGGAGTCGGGAGCGGACGCCGACACCATGGCCAAGCTCCTCGCCAGGCCCGATGGCCTGTCTGGCAGGCCGTGAGGGGCGGCTGCACGGCGTGGGGCATCCCGCATGGGCAGGGTTGCAGCGGAAGGACTCCCCACGGCAGGCGCCGGAAGCGGGGCCGTCTCCGTACCGCCGTCGTCGCGCCGGTGCCGTGTCGGGATGCGCGGCGGCGGTCGCCGTCCGATTCGGGTACACCTGCGACTGGGGCACGCGGTCCCGTAACGGGAGGGCCGGGCTCCCGCCCACCCGCACGAATCGACCCCCCGGGGGTCCGGCCGAGCCGACGCGGGTCTTGTGACCGTGCAGGGCTCGGGAATCGGCGGACGTGGTCTGACCCGGACGCAGTTTTACCCGGGGCAGTGCTACGCGGGCGTGGTGTCGGCGGGCCGAGGCGCAATGGAGAACGCCGACTCCAGGCCGGTTGCTCGAAGGACCCTGGTCACCGTCCGGGGTACGCCCTGCAGGTGCAGCTGGCGGCCCATGCGGGCAGCCCGGCGACGGGCATCGTTGAGCGGACGTAGCCCCGCGCAGTCGAGGAAGGTGACGCCGGAAAGATCCACGATCACGCTCGTATGCTCATCCACGGCCTTGAACAGGCAGCTGAGGAGCCGGTCGCCGGTGACCAGGTCCAGCTCGCCGCGTACGGCCACCGTCGCCACCCCCGCCAGGTCACGGGTGATGGTGGTGGCCAGGAGATCGGTCATCCCATCGGGCACTGGCGGCAAGCCTCCGGATCTAAAAATCAGCTAACAAATCCAAACACTTCTAGAGAAACCCGGACACCGCCACGTTGTCCAGACCTAGAGCGAAAGAAATGCACAAATCTGCCCGGATTCGGGTCCACCGGGTACCGCGAGCAGGTGGCCCGGGCGCCACGCCCCTGCGCAGGCCAGGCAGGACCTGTCCCGCTGCCGCGAGCCAGCCCAGAGACGCCGCCGCAGCCCGGCCGGGCGGTCGCAACGACGGCGCGCCCCTCCCGGCCCTGGCTCAGCGGGCCGCACGATGTCGCCGACCAGGTCGTCGGATCGGCCGGGCGTTCGTCGCATCGCATGTCCACGGCCTGTGGCGCTTCAGGTGATGGATGCCGCATCCCACCGCATGGCGATCGAAATGGTCGGCTGTGTTGGAGTTCGTGCGGTCTGCTGCCGCACGAGCTGCGCTGCTGCCGGTTCGGACAGGGTCGGCTGGGGTCAGGAACGTCGCTTGGGTTCCGCGCTCCCTTCCGTATTTGCGCAGGTGGGCGCGGTCTTTGGGGGCCGTGCCCGGCTCGGCTGTGCGGCCATGGCGGCGGCCGGGGGCAGGATGGCCGGCCGCCCGCACTCAGTTGGGGGCGCTTGCGCGGGCGCATGATGCCGGGGCGAGCCACCCGGATCGCTGCCAGGATTACGCCAGAACTACGGAGAGTCGCCGCAGCTGTCCGATCGTGACCGCGTGGGTCTCCGAGTCCTGGAAGAGCGGCCCGCAGCGGCTGTGTTATCCGGACCCCCCAGTCGGCCCCGAGCGGTCGGTTCTTGCCGCTCGAGTCCGCACTTCAGGGGAAACGCGCCCGGTCGGCCAAGGTCTCATCCAAGAACGCATGCGCCATCACGGCTCCCGCCGTCCGGGCCGCCGACGAGCGGGTGTGTGCGCGTGAGCGGATGTGTGCGGGAGCGGGTGTGTACGTGATGTGTACTCCCCGGTCTTCGCTCTTCAGCGCTGGTAGAGGCCGACGAGCGAGCCGCTGGCGAGTTCCCCCTGACGGTCGACGGCACGGTGGACCTCGCGGGCAGACGGCCGGTCGGACAGCGACAGCCGGTCGGGGAGGGCGTACAGGTGGAAAACGTAGCGGTGCGCGTTGTCTCCCACGGGCGGCATCGGCCCGTCCCACCCTCGGTCCCCGAATCCGTTGGTGTACGGGTGGGCGCCCGTCGGTATCTCCCCGGTGTCCACCCCGGCGCTGTCCGGCGGGATGCCGGTGACCAGCCAGTGGACGAAGCTCCCGGAAGGGGCGTCGGGGTCCTCGCAGAGGAGAACGAGCTCTTCCGCCTCGTCCGGAACGCCGGACCAGCTCAAGGGTGGCGAGGCGTTCTCGCCTTCCTTCGAGTAGTGGCGGGGAATGGTGGTGTGGTCGCTGAATGCAGCGCTGTGCAGTTCGATTCCAGTCATGTATGTCGCGGTACCCGCGAGCGGGCCGATCACGCCGATCCGCCACTCAGGAGCATTCGCGGACCCCGTCCCCGCTTGACGTCCCAGTTCAGCGACCTGGGGCTGTGCTGTGGTCGACTCGCCTCACCCCACGTCCCAGGCGCGCCCGAGCGCTGTTGTCAGCCGGTCGCCAGGGCCCACCATGGCTCACACCATGAGCCGGGTTGTCAGCGAGTGATCAGACAACAGGTCGGTGTGGCAGCACCCCCCAAGGACCCCGTACGGTGACCGGCACCCACGCGTAATCCAGCGCCGCGGCTCCGTTGCACCACATCGGGCCCGGTCACCGCGTTGCCCCGCCGGCCAGCTGGTCGCCGAGAGGACTGCGGCGGTACAGCACGTGCCGCCCGTCGCGGGCCCGCGTGACCAGGCCCGTCGCGTGCAGTACCTGCAGCTGCTGTGACACGGCGCTTGGGGTCACGTCGAGGCGGCGGACGATCTCGACTGTGGTCAGGGAGTCGCCGAGCATGCCGAGGAGTCGTGCCTTGGATGCGCCGAGAAGCGATGTGAGCGCCGCTGCGGCGGGCTCCGGTGTCGGCGCCCATACGGTCGCGACACCACGGCTCGGGTAGGCCAGCATCGGTGGTTCCTCCGGGCTGAGGGGAGGAACTGGCTTGTAGGCGAACAGGGACGGGACCAACGGCAGTCCTCTTCCGGACGTGGCCACGTGGTGCTTGCCGATCATCTGGTCGATATGCAGTATGCCGTCCTGCCACTGCAGGTTCGGATGCATGTCGGAGAACAGCAGGCGTGCCCCTCCCGTGGCCAACTGCCGTGCGCGGTAGGTGACGTCGGCTTCCAGCACCAGTCGCATGCGCGGCCAAGCCGGCATGAAGGCCATGTCCCAGTAGCGCTGCAGAAGCTCGCAGATCTCGTTCAGAAGCGTGAGGACAGGCGTGTCACCGGGAGCGGTCACCTCCTTGAGGACCTCGGGAAGCCGGCGTGGTGCATGCGTCGCCAACATGTCGCGCCGCACGACGTACGGGGGTGTGCGGCGTACGACAGCCAGCTGTTCTTCGATGCCGGGAGCGAAGGTCGTCGGCCGCGGCGTCAGGAAATCGGGAAGGGCACGACTCGGCCCCACCAAGGACAGCAGGAGGCGGGTATCGAGTGCCTTGATCTTGCTGAGAACGGACCTGCGCCACGGGATGTGCAGCGCGTAACGGCCAGGATCCCGCAGTGCCCACAGGCTGCCCATGGCCTCCTGCAACGGGGAGATCGCGAACCGGGTGTCCGCGAGGTCCTCGACATCGAGCAAGAAGCTGATCATTAAGCCGGAAGCTACATGAGTTGGCAACTGCGTGCGGCTGTTCTGGACTTCAGCGCATGACAGACGACATCAATCGGCGACGTACAGTTCGGCTGGGTCGGTCGACCCGACAGCGCAACGCGGCCCGGCCGTCACGGCCAGCGTCACCGCGCCAGAAGGACGTTGCGCACACCGCGTCGTTCCTGGTGAGTCCCGATGCGGGGTTCGTTTCCGACCAGGTCGTCTACGTGGCCGTCGGACCGGTGGACTGACGTGGCCGACGATCCTGAACGCCCTGAGTCTCAAGTGAGCCGCCGGGCGATCCTGCTCCTGGCCCTGACCTGCGGGGTGGCCGTGGGCAACGTCTACTTTCCCCAGGCGATCAGTCCGTTGGTCGCCACCGGCCTGCACGTATCCCCCGACTCTGCTGCCCTGGTACTGACCGCGGCGCAGTTCGGCTACGCGGCCGGGATTTTTCTGCTGGTGCCGCTCGGTGATCGGTTCCCGCACCGTCCGTTGATCATCACCCTGCTCGGTCTCACCGGCCTGGGGCTGCTCGCCGCGAGTGCCGCGCCGGCGCTTCCGCCCCTTATCGGCGCGAGCGCCCTCATCGGGTCAACGACTGTGGTCGCCCCCATTGTCGGTCCGATGGCAGCCGGCCTGGTGGCCGACGATCGCCGGGGGGTGGTCAGCGGCACGCTGCTGAGCGGATCCATCGGTGGCATGCTGCTGTCTCGTGCACTGGGCGGGACCATTGGCGAGTGGCTGGGATGGCGAGCCCCCTATCTGATGGCCGCGGCACTCGCCTTGAGCATCGCGACGCTCCTGACCCGCACGCTGCCGACGACGGTGCCGCCGTCGCGGCAGCAGTATCCGGCCTTGTTGGCCGAGCCGCTACGCCTCTTGCGCACCGAACCCGAACTGCGGCGCTCCTGCTACTACCAGGCCACGGTATTCGCTGGTTTCTCGGCCGTATGGACCAGCATCGCACTCCTGCTCACCAGCTCGATCTACGACATGAGTGCCCAGGCAGTGGGGGTGCTCGCCTTCGTCAACGCGGGGACCATGTTCTGCACACCGGTGGCGGGACGCCAGGTGGACCGTCGGGGGCCCGACGTGGTGAACCTCGTATGCATGCTCGGGGTGATCGCGTCGGCTGTCGTCCTTGCGTTCGGCAGCCTCGGTGGTGCGCTGGGACTGGCGGCCTTGGCGCTGGGCACATTGCTGCTCGACGTCGGAATGCAGTCCGGCATGGTCGCCAACCAGGTCCGGATCTACGCCTTGCGCCCTACGGTCCGTAGCAGGCTCAACACCGCCTACATGACCTGCGCCTACCTGGGCGGCAGTATGGGTTCCTGGGTCGGAGCCCGCGCCTACACCTGCTTCGGGTGGCTGGGCGTGTGCGCGCTCGTCGCGCTGCTCGCCGCAGTAGCCCTGGCCCGCCACCTGGCAGCTGTCGGACCAGCCACTGGCAGTCCCGACGCCCGGTAGCCGTGGGCGGATGAGTGCTCTCGCAGTAGCGGATGAGTGCTTTCGCAGTAAAGGCACTCGCCCTCCTCCCCCTGCGGAACCGGTCAGCGGGGCGAGCCCATCAGGTCTGAGGTCCGGTTCCTCGGGGAGCGGACGGGCGGCGGCGCAGCGCCAGTGTCGCGCCCGCCCCGAGGAGGAGTCCGGCCGCCAGAGCGGGTCCGGCCCACCACCAGCCGTCCGTCGCTCCCGGATCGCCGGACGCCGCGGGATGCTCGGCGTCGACAGCGGGTGTGCGGGGCTGCGCGGCGGCGTCGTGGAGCCCCAGCCGCTCCAGGAACGGCAGCAGGAACAGGATCCCGCACAGCACTTTCGGCGCGGCAGCGGCTTGCGCCCTTGGATGACGGGAACGGACCTCTGCACTGCCACAGCAACGGCTCGCGTCCTCTTGTCAATGGGGTCCACGTGTACTGACGCGCCGTCATACCGTTGCCGTACAACACCGACTGTGATCATGGATTAACGTTTCGTCAATACTTTCTCCCGGCCGGCTGGACGTTCGGAACCTCTGGGACGGCACAGAGAGTGAGTCGCCCATGGCTCGCGGTGCCCCAGCGGGGGAGGGCATCGAATCCATACGAAAGGCCAAAAGATGATCGACGGCATCACGCCGCCAGTGGTGGCCGCACACGAGGACCAGTGGCCACTTCATCAGCACCTCCGTAGCGAATGCTCCCCCATACGCGAAGCAGGACGAGGCCACCGGTGAACGACGGCGGAGCCGTGCTGCACACGGTAACCGAAGGGCACCGCTCGCTGGTTTTCGATGAGTTCGTCCTCGGGCGCCGCCCGGTCTATGTCAATGCGGCCTACCTCAAGCTCGGGTCTCTTGACGACGCCCGCGAGGCTGCCAACGAAACCTTCTTCAAGCTGCACCTGAAGTGGGATGAAGCGCTGGCGAGCGAGAGCACCTCGGCGTTCGCCTGGACCATCCTCAAAGGTGTCATCGCTGACATGCTGCGCAAGCGGGACCGACGTCCGTGTATGCCCGCCGGCCTCATGACATTCGAAGAAGGCCTGGCCTTCGAACCGACCGTCCGGGCCATCTCCGGCATACCGTCGGACGAGATCGAGCAGATGCCGCGCCGCATCGTGGTCCACGAGGCCATCGCGGCCCTGCCCGATCGTCAACGAACCTGCATCAAGCTCCACTACCTCAGCGGCCACACGGCTGAGGAGATCGCCGACAGCATCGGGCTGACGGCCTCCACCGTCCGCTCCCACTTGGCCAGTGGCCGGGAAGCGCTCGCCAAAGCACTGAACGAACCCGAGGCTGCCGAAGACGGTCAGAAAGGCGTTACACCGTGATCGACGATATCTTGCGGGGAACACTGCTCCGCACTCCGGCCTACACACCGGAACAACGAGCCGAGGACGTGCGTAAGCTCCGTCAACGCATCGAGCATATCGCCGCGCGCCGAAACAACGCGGCCCGCGGCACCAAGGGCGGCTGGCTGATGCCCACCTCCCCGCAGCTCGCCGAGCTGCTGCTCGAACCCGTCGGCGACACGGTGTCCATCTCCACCTGGCAACTGCGGCGACAGCTCCACTACGACCTGAAGTCGATGTGCCGCCTGGTCATCAGGGCCCCCGGAAGCGCCGATCGTCTGCTGGCCTTCGTCGACGGCCAATTGCGCATGGACCCGGTCGCGGCCCGCTCCTTCGCCTGCCTGCTGTTCACCAACGGCCACGCCGATGGAGCCCGCTTCTGGTGGCGATTCGCCGCCGGCGCGGATGACGCCACTTCCGCCTACTGTCTGTTCCTTGAGGGACTCCTGCGGGGCAACCCCAGTGAGGCGATCTCCTGTTACCGCAATCTTGATGGAGCGGCTTTCCTCTGCGACGCCGACTGGGAAGACGCCTACCGTGCGGACGGCCGCCCCGTCAACGACGCGCTCAAAGCCGAGGTCGATGACCAGATCAGGGAAGTGAACGCCGGCACCGGCATCCACGTCCCCATTCCGCAGGAGTACTTCGAAGAAGTCCCTGAGGAATACCGCGACAGCCTCCTGTGCCAGGGGTGAACCCTGCCGCCGCACAGCCCCTGCTAGCCAAAGAAGGCGAAACCATGCTCCGTTTCCTCGACGGCCGCAGGCGCCGTAAGCCTCGTCGGCCCCTCACCCGCAGCCGGCGGATTGAGATCGCGGTGCCCCCCACAGCAGCCGCAATATCCCTGCTCTTCGAAGGCATCGGCTGGTGGATCAGCCGCTGACCAGAGCGGCAGACACTGTCGAGGGCCCAAGCCGCCAGGCGGCCCGGGTCTTTGACTGACCACCAGTCCCGAACAACTCCAGCGCGCTGTCAACAGATCATCGACATCCCGTAGCAGAGCTGAGCGCTGTTGCTGAGGTGCCTGACTCAGCAACAGCGCTCAGTCGGAGGCCCATGAGCATCCAGCGCGTCTCACGGGACTCCTTGGTCAGCAGACAGCTGTCCGAGTAGCACCCGAGCCGAGTCAGGTCGCTCGGCGTCATACGCCTACCGCTCCGTCGATCCGCTCACGGAGCAGGTCGGCGTGTCCATTGTGGCGGGCGTACTCCTCAACCATGTGGATGAGCACCCAGCGCAGCGAGACAGTCCCGCGCCATCCGTCGTCTCCTGTGATGTCGAGATGGGGAGCTTCGGCGACAAAAGCATCGGCGAATTCCACCTCAGCGCGCCACGCCTCCCACGCGGCGGCGATGACCGCAGGATCGGGCACCGCACCGTTGATGTCCTGGTCCGGGTCGGAATCCGAGTGGAACAGGGGCGGGGCGTCTTGCCCGGCCAATACCCGCCGAAACCAGCGGCGCTCCACATCAGCGAGGTGCCGGACCAGTCCCAGCAGCGAGAGAGTGGAGGGCTCCACAGACCGCCGGGACAACTCCACGCCCAGACCGGAGCACTTCAGCTTCAGGGTCGCACGCTGGGCACCCAGGAAGTCGATGAGCATGCTTCGCTCGTCGCTGGTGGCACTCGTGCTGAACCGACGATCAGGCTCGGCGCTGGTGAAAACACCCGCTCGCCCACGTGGACCTGTCATACCCGCCATCATCCACCGCGCTCGACGGGCGGTGAGCTCCGGCCTTGTGCCGGGGTGCGGGTCGGTCCGTTCTCGCCTTGTGGCCCCCTCGTGGACAGACCCCGCTCCGCCACGGCCGGAATGTGTGAGGGTGCTGTCATGAACAACGAAATACGACGCACCTGCCGGGGATTTGCGGAGCTCTTGGTGCGGCTGGGCATAGCGACGGAGGAACAGGCCGCGACCGGCCTGGCGGAGGCCGCCGGGATCGGCATGGACCTCGACGAGGAATTCGAGGACGCCGAGGAGCTGACCTTCCTCGTCGGCGACTGCGGCCTCGGCTTCCAGACGCCCGAGAAGGTGTCGGGCGATCTTGAGGACGGGTACAAGGAGCTGCTGCTGGACGCGGCGGCGTGCTCGGGCGGTGCGGTGGTGGTCGATGACGTCGAGCTGGTGAAGGACGAGGACGGCGACGAGTACCTGCACTTCCGGCGCAATGGCCGGTCGATATGGCACCTGACGGAACACCTCTCGGACAGCACCCGCTACATGGACTGGAATGCCGCCTTCGAGGCCATCGGCGACCTCGTGCCCGGCAACGACGATCCACGCTCCTTTTGGCAACTGGACGAGGAGTCCTATGACGCCTGGTGGCTCCTGATGACGCCCGACCAGGCCCAGGGCCTGAAGGAATTCGGCCTGGCGATGCCGGTGGAGCTCGGCAATGGGGTCCGCGACGGCATGCCCACTGCGGAACCCGAGACGCTCGCCTAGTACATGGAGTTCGATGTGATCTTCTGATGTGGGCGTGACACTTCGACGACAACTCCTAGATGTTTGAGGGCTGGACGTTCGTGACACCATCCCGGAGCCGTGAAGCGGGCGGCTGGCCTCCTGCCCCGCCGTGTGGCCGGTGGTAGTTGTAGTGGATGTTCCACACGGCGATCGCAGCTGAGCGAGCGTCCTCGCTGGTGAACTCTCGTGCGTAGAGGACTTCCTCGGCCAGAATGCGCTGGTAGCGCTCGACCTTCCCGTTATGCCGGGGCGTGTAGGGCTTGGTCTTCTGGTGCCGGGTCTGTTGGCCGACGATGCGGGCGAAGTCGCCGGAGCGGTAGCAGGCGCCGTTGTCGGTGACGATCCTGTGGATGTGGTTGATGCCGTGGGCGGCGAACCAGGCCTTCGCTCGCGTGAGGAACGCTGCCGCCGTGGCTCCCTTCTCGTCGTCGAGCGGCTCGGTGTAGGCGAGTCGTGAGAACCCATCGACGACGGAGTGCAGATAGACGTAGCCGCGTTTGGCGCCTGCCGACTTCGCCCGGTCGGCAGCCTTCGCCTGGTTGCTGTCGCGGCCGTGGACTCGCCAGCCGCCGCCATCGGGAATCCGGCC
Source organism: Streptomyces sp. 8N706 (assembly GCF_052245415.1). NCBI lineage: Bacteria > Bacillati > Actinomycetota > Actinomycetes > Kitasatosporales > Streptomycetaceae > Streptomyces > Streptomyces sp. 8N706. The sequence goes on from NZ_JBQQBW010000076.1 coordinate 20,340, forward strand.
GACCTTCTTCACGTCCAGGTGCACCATGTGGCCGGGCCAGCGAGCGATGATCTTCCCCGGCTTGCGGTTGCTCTCGCCGCCGGGGTCGATGAACTTGCGCCTGCCGAGGCCGAGCCGACTCAGGTGTCGGCTGACGGTCCTGCGATCGATCCCGAACCCGACGCCAGCAAGCTCGTCGGTGATCCGTTGGGCGGACCACTTGTATTTGCGCCGCCAGGCCTCGATCTGCTCGATAACCCCAGACGGTGTCGCGTTCGGACTCCGGTGCGGGATCGAAGGACGGTCTTGAAGCCCGGCATCGCCGTGGCGGCGTCACCGGCTGACCCACTTCGATGCGCACGCTCGTGAGATTCCCATCTCTGCGGCGACGTGACTAATGGGCCGACGCCGGCAGCGCTCGACGAGTCGTCGTCGACCTTCGAATGACAGCGGCGCATTTTGGTGAGTCAATTGGGCTGGTCCTTTCGCAGGCGGTCGGCCCGCGCGCAGCTGCGTGCCATCGCCTTGTGCTGGCGTGCGCGTTCGCTCGGAGCCACGGAACGGCAACGTTCCTTCGGAGAATCCCGTGACCTATCGAGGTTCTCCGCTGATGACCCAGAGATGGCCGAACGGGTCCTCCACCCTGCCTTGCCGCTTGCCGTAAGGGCGGTTGTCGACCGGGATCACGAGCTCAGCCCCTTGCTGCACCATACGGTCCGCCGTCGCGTCGGGGTCCGGCACTGTGAGCATGATCAGGACGGGCGAGCCGCCCACTGACCCGGGATCGCTCCACCCCCACTCCTCAACGCTCTGAGCCAGCGCAAAGGCGACGGAGTCGAGCGCGAGTTCGGCGTGGTTCACCACGCCGTGGTCATCGGCGACTCGGAGGTTCACCTTGGCTCCGAGAGCCTGGTTGTAGAAGGCGATCGCTGCGTCGGCATCGGAGACCAGCAGCTTGGGGTGCAGTTGGCTATTCATGCCCCGATGGTCATGGGGCAGGGCGTTGCCACCCTTGTAGATTTCGGCCCTCTTCATCGAGCCACGCGGTTGGAGTCGTGTTCATGAGGTCGCGGAAGTCACGCACAAGGTGACTTTGGTCGTGATAGCCCGACTCGGCGGCCACTTGGGCCCATGAGTCCGCGCCTGCGCCGGCGCGGCTCACGGCGGACGCCAAGCGCGCGACGCGGGAGGCGAATTTCGGCGTGACCCCCAGTGAGCGTCGCATTATGTATCGCAATCGCCGGGGGCTCAGGTGCGCGTCTCGCGCCAGTTCCTCAACCGACGCCGTCCCCCCACTGACTCCGATCACGCCCAGTGTTCGGAGGGCGTCTTCGGGCCCTTTGCCGCGACCAGCCCGGTGCAGGTACTCAAGGAGCCGGACACGCATGACAGCCTCGCGGTGACCGACCGGATGGTCGGCCAGCTCCTCGCACAGCGAGTTCACCCACGGCAGGACGGCATCGGCGCTGACGCCGCCCGCGTCCACCTCGCTCAGCGGCACTCCGGTTAGCCGTTGCAACGTCGATGGCGACAACTCGGCATAGGCCATCGGCTGCTGCGACCGCAGGGTCGTGGCCGGAGTCGCTACCCCGGGCCGCATCAACCCGGCCACAACCGCCTGGGCATTCTGGGTCCGTCCGTCGTAGTGAACCTCGATCGGGGCCCCCAGGCTGACAACCAATCGAGCGGACAGAGCCGGGACGGCCCGATGCAAACGAGGCTGACCATCGTGTCCGCTGACGACCACCACGCCGATGCCCGCGGCACGACATGCCTGACGTAGTTCCACCTTCGCATTGTTACATTCCCCGGCGCCTTGAGGCCGAGGCTTGCCCCGCGCAGCGCAGTCAGGTGCATGTCACCAACGTCCTGCCCCGCAACACCTAGAGGCCGGCGGGCTCGGGGACGAGGCCGCCGGCTACCAGGCCGGCATGTACCGCCTGACCCAGGGCGTGCACAGCGGACTGTGGGCGAACCATCACGGTGAACTCCTTGACCCGGCCCGTCTCGTCGAACTGGAGCAGGTCGATGCCGTGGATCTGCTTTCCGTGCACGGTGGCCCGGAAGAGCAGGATCACCGACGGAGCCTCTTCGCCGTCTGTACCGGTCTCAGCCGCACCATCGAGGTGTCCGATGTAGCGGAAGTCCTCGAAGGTGCGCAGCAGGACACCGAAGAGTCCGAGCACCGTGGGCTTGCCCTCGAAGGGAGTGAACTTCACCGGGCTGTAGAAGCGGATGTCGTCGGTGAACAGGTCGTCCAGTGCGGCGAGATCGCCCTTCTCGACGGCGGCACGGAAGCGTTCAGCGGTCTCCATGACCCCTCCTCGTACTCAAGGATGTGATTAGTCACTTTCTTGAGTATGATGCAGGGGCGGGCGAGGAAAGGGAAGGGGCTGTTGCGATGGCCTTGCGACACGCCGTACTGGCGGCGCTCCTGGACGGCGAGTACAGCGGATACCAGCTGGCGAAGGCGTTCGACGTCGGCGTCGCGAACTTCTGGCACGCCCTGCCCCAGCAGCTGTACGCCGAGCTGACCAAGCTGGAGAAGGAAGGGCTGGTCGCGGGCCGCGAGGTGGTCCAGGAGAGCCGGCCCAACAAACGCCTGTTCCGGGTCACCGACGCCGGTCGCGCCGAGTTGGAAGAGTTCGCCGCCGCCGCGCCGAAGCCCTCGTTCATCCGCGATGATCTGCTCGTCAAGGTCCAGGCCGCCGACCGCATCGGCACCACGCCGGTGATCGAACAGCTCGAAGAGCGAGCCTCCGCAGCCGAGGCCAAGATCGAGCTTCTCGGCAGGCTCCTGCGGCAGCTGCGCGGCGACGTGGACGAGGAGGAGTTCCTCCGCCGAGGTGAGCGCATCGGGCCGTACTTGACCTGCTTGCGAGGCCTGGCCTTCGAACAGGAGCACCGGGACTGGTGCCTGCGGATCGCAGCCGTCCTGCGGGAAAGGCAGACGACTCAAGCCGAGCGGTGAATACCTGCGCTACGTCGCCCTGGGCGACAGCCAGACCGAAGGGCTCGGCGACGGGGACGACACCATGGGCCTACGCGGCTGGGCCGACCGGTTCGCCGAGCACCTCACGGCCGTCAACCCCGGGCTTCGGTACGCCAACCTGGCCGCCCCCCCGGGCAAGCCGTGCGGCACAGCGGTGTCCTCTCCGGACGCGGCGGAGAACCCGTACGAGAATCGCCACCCAGCTGCAGATCAGCCTCCGGTTCCCGACCAAGCACCCTCCAGGATTCCCGGAACCCGTGCACTTCCCTGGGCACCAACGAAATGCCGTCACCGCAGGCGCCCACCGGCTCGACGTCGGGCCCAGCCTGCCCGCCGTCCGATGAGCCGAACTGAAGAGCAGTCCTGCGTGCTTCAGCTGGCCGGGGGCCGACCCGGCACGGGATCATGCCGAGATGACCTATCACCTTTCCGCCTCGCCGACCACGGTGCGGCTCAAGCGGTACACGAAGACTGAGCAGAGCGAAATCCTGGGCGACAGTGCCGACCCCTTCGGCGTCGCCGACGCCGGCTTGACGTGGCTGCCCAAGGACGACCACTTCGGTATCAGGCAGGAAGGCCGACTCGTGGCACACGCCGGTCTGCTGCGACTGCCCATATCGATCGGCGGGCTCGACACAGAAGTGGTGGGCGTGGGCGGGGTGGCCGTTGCGCCTGATCTGCGGGGACGCGGGCTGGCACGGTTGGTCGTCACAGCGGCCCTGGACCACGCCCGGACGATGGGACCGCAGAACGGGCTTCTCTTCTGCCGACCACCCCTCGTCCCCCTCTACCAGCGGCTCGGCTGGCGAACGCTTGACCAGGACGTCCACGTCGAACAATCCGGGGGCCTCGTGATCATGCCGCTGCGGACCATGTGGACACCACTGCACAACGGTGCCAACTGGCCTGATGGAGCGGTACGCCTGCGCTCGCTCCCCATGTGATCGACGCCCTCCGGTGAGCACCGTCCCCGCTCGGCCGCCCTCACCAACATCAATGTTCGAGCGCGGAAGCGGCCAACTCAGGCGCGCTCACGGGCCAACTGACGTGTTCAGCCACAACGAGCCGAGCCACCATGAGCAAGGGAGAGGAGGCATGGAGGTCGATGCAGGTCCACAGCGCGGTACGCACGATTCAAACGTACGGGGCGAGGTCCCGCTCGCAGCTGAGCCCTCCCCGCACTCCAGGCGGTTCCCCAAGGCCATCGGCCATCGGCCAGAGGCGGTGGGCACGGCCTCTGCGGGAGTGGCGGCACGTCACGCCGGCCCACCGGTTGCGGCGACGGCCCGTCGGATGATCGGGACGTGGCGCATAATCGGCCCGCATGAGATCGATCAGAGCGGCATTCGTGGGCGCCGCACTCGTGTTGACCGTCTCCTCCTGCGGTACCGACGGCGATGTGGGCAGTTCCGGCGCCGGATGCCCACCGGGTGCCGCCAAGCCCCGACATGCCCCGAAGAGTTGGGACCGTCCGGCGGACTTCGACAACGACGGCTACCCCGATGCGGTGGATGTGGTGCTCGGTGAGCCGGACACGGTCGAGGGCACTCCGCCCGCCGTGCTGAGCCACGGCGGGATCGGCCCGCTCGCTGTCTTCATGGGCGGCAAGGGCGGACTGCGTCCCACCGGCCGCCCGCTGGCCGACGGTGTGGTCCCGCCGGGCTCCGGCAGCAAGTGGAAGGAGGGTTTCGCCTACACCTACACCGCCGACCTGGACGCCGACAGTTATAGCGACGTCCTCGCCGAGCAGCGGATCCCCAAGAATGAGTACGCCGACAAGTACACCCGATCGATGGTTCTCTTCCGGGGCGGCCCGAGCGGGCTGAGCGCCCAGCCGATCGCCGTCCCCTACCCGGCGGGCTCCGCCCACACCGAGTCCCCGCCCACCGCGATCGGCGACTTCAACGGCGACGACCGGGCCGATGTGCTCGCCCCGGTCGCGGGGAAGGTACCGGGTTCGATCGGCCAGATCCTCTACGGCCCGTTCGGCTCGGACGGCCGCCCCGCCTCGACCGGCACCGTCACCGTACGAGGCACCGCCCCCGGCCTCAGCTACTACTCCTCGCTGCGCCCCGCCGACATCGACGCCGACGGCCGCACCGACCTGCTGCTCACCACGGAGACGGACGACCCCGAGGACGACGACTCGGGCGGCATCCACCATCCCCTGCGCTGGTTCCGCGGCACCACCGAGGACGGCATGGTGGAGGGCAAGTCACCCCCCGGGAAGTACAGCGCGGGCCTCGAGACCGGCACGGACTACGACGCGGACGGCTACCCGGACACCCTGCCCGGCCCCAGCCCGGAGGGCGGTGGCCGGCTCATGCTGCGCGGCGGCCCGGACGGATTCCGCCCCGGCATCCAGCGCCTGCATGTCGACGCCCTCGGAGCGTCCATGGTCACCGGCGACATCACCGGCGACGGCCGAGCCGAGGCCGTGTCCACCCTCGGGACCGGTACGTACGGCACCACGCGGAAGCTCCTGGTGTCGGAGATCGAGGCGACGAAGGACGGCGCCCGGATGCTCTCCCTGCAGCGCATCTCGCACAACGACAAGAATCTCCCGGGTGCGGCCGCCAGGACCGAGTTCGGCGGCACCCTGCAGCTCCTCGACGGCGAGCGGGATGGCTGCACCGACCTGCTGACCGGCGCCGCGTTCACCGGCCCGGCCTACCAGCGCGGCGGCTTCTGGGTGTTCCGTGGCGGCGCGGACGGGCTGCGCACCGACGGCATCCGCCATTACGGGCTGCGGGAGCTGGGTCTGCTGAAGACGTGAACGCTTTTGCGCGGAAGGCCGGGGAGCCCGGATACCGTGGCACATGATCGGGCCCATGAACCCGAGGCGGACCGCGGCGAGGAGAAGGGCGGCGCTCGGGTGCCTCGCGGCGGCACTGGCGGTGGCCTCGTGCCAGCCGCTTGACGAGGCCGGGGCGGCGGGTGTTCCGGAGCGTACGCCGGCCCCGACCGTGGTCCCGTAGGCGTCCAGCACCAGCCGCTTCGCCTCGTTCAGCCCAACGGGCGATGAGGCAGGCGCACATGGGGCCCCGTGGCTGCCTTACTACTGGTGACTGAGGCAGGAATCCGGACCTTGACAACGGCATTGGACGGTTATTGAACTACTTGCCGGCCGATGAGGTGCCCCAGAACGCTTGGATCGACTGGACGCGTTGCGTATCCACCGCTCACCGCGATCGGGCGAGCCGGAATCCGAGGTCGTCGATGCGGAAGGTCGGGTGACTCTTGCGACGGCACGACGCCCGGCATCCTCGGGGCGGATCATATCCACCTCCGCCACGGAATACGCGGTATGGGCCATAGACGCTGCGATCGTAGAGATCCCAGCACCACTCCCATACGTTGCCGAGCATGTCGTAAAGGCCCCACGCATTCGGTGCCTTGGTCGCGACGTCGTGCACCTCGCTGCCGGAGTTCCCGCGATACCAGGCGATCTCGTCCAGCTCTCCATAGCGCGCACCGAGGGTCCCGGCCCTGCATGCGTACTCCCACTCCGCCTCGGACGGGAGGCGATAGCCGTCGGCTGCCCAGTCGCAGACCACGTCTTGCCCGTCGGGGTCGTCGCCTATCGAGTAGCAGGGTTCGAGTCCCGTCGCTTGCGAGAGAAGGTTGCAGAACCGAACTGACTCCTTCCAGGAGACCTCGGTCACCGGTGTCAGCGGCCCCGCCGAACTCGCGGGCACCTCGCCCCGAACGGCGCGGTACAGCTCGCGGGTCACGGGATACGGCGCCAGTCGGAAGGCCGCGACCTCGACCTTCCAGTTCCTCTTCGTGCCCTCGTCCCGCAGGACGATCTCCCCGGCAGGTATGCCCCTCATGCCCTCGGCGATCGCCTGGGGGAGTGTCGGTTCAGGGCTCAAGGCAGCTCCTCTGCTCCAGCGCATCAGACCTCCGCTACGACCTGTCAGCAGCCCGGCGGGCGGCTCATGCTTCATGTCTCTCGAACAAGTGACGATACCGAGCAGTACGTCACGGCGGCGCAGAGCGGGAGATCGACCGCAGTGTCGGCCTGCCCAGCCCCACCATCCGTGGCTTATCAGCTCGGCAGGCTGGGGGGATGGGTCGCTGGCGGCGGGGCCGGCATCCCGATCCTGCGACAGGGCGTCGTGGCTGCCGCTCCCGTGCTGACGTGCTGGTTACGTGCGCAGTGCCTGCAGCGGTGCCCGTTCGGTGCTGCTGGAGCCGTACCCGAGGCGGGTTCGGCAAAATACTGTTACTGCATCAGGACCGTTTCAGCACGAGCTCAGCTGACATAATTCCCTGGGGTGCTTCTTTGAGAAGTGCTCGTGGTCATCGTGATCACAGGGGGAGTAATGACAGGACGAAAAGATTCCGCTCACTCGACATCCGGACGGCATGCTGACGAATGGGCCGTGCCCGGCTACACCAACGTCAAGGAGTTGGGCAGGGGAGGCAACGGCCGGGTCGTGATCGCTTTGCACGCTGCGACCGGCCGGTATGTCGCGATCAAGTACCTCAATGAAGAACTGTGCACGAGCACTGCATTTCGCACTGCTTTCCAGACAGAGGCCAAGCTCCTCAGCAGTCTGAACTCACCTCATGTGACGCACCTGTACGAATATGTCGAAGCGCCGCAGGGTGCCGCCATCGTCATGGAGCTGATTGCCGGCGCGGCCCTGCGCGCGCTGCTGCGCCAGGAGGGCCCGACCGGACCCGAGGCCGCACTCGTCGTACTCAAAGGTTCTCTCCTGGGCTTGGCCGCCGCTCACGGCGTGGGCGTGGTGCACCGGGACTACAAGCCCGAAAACGTGCTGGTCACCAGGGAAGGCCAGTCCAAGCTGGCGGACTTCGGTATCGCCGCGCGTACCGGCGAACACTGCGGCTTCGGCACACCGGCGTACATGGCCCCTGAGCAGTGGGAAAAGGGGGCCACCACCGCGGCTACTGATGTCTATGCCGCGACCGTGACCTTCTACGAGTGCCTGACCGGGGTACGCCCATTCAACGGCGAGAACCGGTGGGAACTCCTCGTGCAGCACGTCACCGCGCCGGTGCCGATGGACCACGTACCAGAAGCGGTGCGCAGCTTGGTATGGCTCGGCATGGCCAAGGACCCAGCCCAGCGACCCCAGAACGCCACGGCGTTCCTTCAACAGTTGGAACAGGTCGCCGGGACCGCGTACGGACCGGACTGGGAAGAGCGCGGCCAGAGCCGCCTGGCCGCGCTGGCGGCCCTGCTGCCCCTGGCCTTCTCACGCCTCAACACGACCCCGGTAGGTGCTTCCGCGGACCTGGCCCTCACCGTGCTACCTGGAAGCCGCCGCACTCAGCTCGGCAAGCGAGGCGACCTGATCGCCGGAGCGGCTGCGCTGGGGATAGCAGCCCTCGTGGGCCTGATGCCAGGAGTCTGGGCCGGACAGGAAGAGGCTCACGCGGAACAGGCAGGGGGCCACACACAAGCCATCACCACCCTCGACCCGCGCGACGGCTCCGGCGGTCCATCGGCGAGGACGGATACCCCGCGGGAGGAGAACACCTCCACAGACAATGCAGGTCAGGGCAGCGGGCCGCAGGACAACACCAAGACACCTCGGCCCTCAGCGTCGGCCGGCACCACCACTCCTGAAAGGCCGTCACAGACGGGTTCGGGTGGTGGTGACGAGGGTTCTGGGGCACCTTCGGAGTCCGGGTCTGGTACGGGTTCGGGTGGGGGTCACGAGGGTTCCGGGACACCTACCGAGTCCGGTTCGGCTGGTGGTGAGGGGGGTTCTGGGGCACCTTCGGAGTCTGGGTCTGGTACGGGTTCGGGTGGGGGTCACGAGGGTTCCGGGACACCTACGGAGTCCGGGGCCGGTACGGGTTCGGGTGGGGGTCACGAGGGTTCCGGGACACCTACGGAGTCCGGGGCCGGTACGGGTTCGGGTGGGGGTCACGAGGGTTCCGGGACACCTACGGAGTCCGGGGCCGGTACGGGTTCCGGTGGTGGTCACGAGGGTTCCGGGACACCTACGGAGTCCGGGACTGGCACGGGTTCCGGCGGCGGTGAGAAGGGTTCCGGGACGGCCACCGGATCCCATGGACCGTCGCCGGTGACTCCGCGGCAAGGGGTTCCGCCGTCGGTAGTCGACCCCGGGTGACCAAGATCACCGATGCCAGGCCGGGATGGACAACACCGGCCTGGCACTGGCCCTGATGAGTCATGGCCCGGACAGGAGACGATCAGGCAGCCATCAGCAGAGTGATCAACAACGGAGCCGAGTAAAGCTGATCTTCTATAAGGCAGACGCGGGAGAGGACATGTTGCAGATGCGAGGTCTGGAATGACGGACCGTTCCGAGGACTCAGGATTGCTGTGGCACTTACCGGACTCGGACCTGCAACCAACCGTGCCTGACCCGGATCTGCAATCAACTGTGCTTGATCCGGACCTGCAACCGACCGTGTCCGACCCTGACCTGCAAGAAACCGTACGGGCGCACCCTCCCGCCCAGCGCGGAAACGCCGACGACGATGCCTACAGTGCCACCGCTCTCGACGCCCATTGGTCCAGCAGCCAATCGGGCCCCGCCGAGGTACAGCCTGAGAGTATGCCACCACCCACCGGGGCCGCTCCCACGGCACACGAGTCCGGTGTGTTCCGCTTCGGCCCAGGCGTCCCGCCCTTGGGAGTCGGCGACACCGCAGCCGAGGTCTGGCACGGCACTCTGCCGGGCAACGACCACAGCGAACGCCACGGCCGTCTGCACTGGTTGCGACGGTACCGTCTGGCGGCGGCGGTGCTGACCGTAGTGGTGATCTACTTGCTCTGGCCACAGGACACCCCGGACATGCGGATCACTGAGGTGGCAGCGCACACCAACGCGACCCTCACCTGCGACAAGACCGCGGAAGTAATCGCCGTGGCCAGCACCAACGGACAACCGGGCACGATCACTTATCAGTGGAACCGCAGCGACGGCACCTCATCAGGACCGCTTGAAAAACGGCTCAGCAAAGGGCAGCACGAGACCCGCCTTCGATTGCTGTGGACCTTCCACGGCAAGGGGACCGACGACGCGACGGCACAGTTGCTCATCACCTCGCCCACCCCGCATACCGTGTCCGTCTCCTTCACCTATACCTGCCGCTGAACCCAGCGGGCTCAGGAACACCTGGACGTACGCAGCTCCCGTCGACGCAGTGTGCTCAGCCGCGACAACATGACGGGAGCGTGTCCTGTGGTGAGTTGCTGCCGACGGACAGGATGCGCCCGCAGGGCAGCGGAAGCGCCATCATCAATAACGGGGCAGTGTTCGCAGCGATCATCGACGTCCTGGTCAGTGGGGTGTGCCTGGCAAGACCGTCCGCGCCACCGCTTCTCCGACAGCCCCGCTGGACAGGCGGTCCGCCGGAGCAGACGAGTGCGCCGCCGACCGTGGCGTGGAGCCCCGCGCTCAGACACTCGTACAACTCCGACCGGAAGCGTGACACTTCCGTAAACGCATCCCGCAGGACGCGCTGGGCCCCCACACTCGTGACCAACGGCCTTCGCGCTGTTGGTCTGCCGTGTGACATAGCACAGGATCAGTCGAAGGCCGCTTTCGCATCCGCTGTACTGCGAAAACGCTGCTCGGGTTCGAGCCGTGTTCGACGTCGGACCTGAGGAACAAGAAGCACCAACCTCAGACCAGTGCCATGCACACCATGAACGGGACCGGTATCAGTACGGCCGTGCCGAGCCACGTGCCAAGCCGGTCACCACGCCGCAGCGGCAGGAGCAGGTCCACGATGAGGACCAACACCAGCATGAACAGCCCTGTCACCGTCAGCAGGAACATCACGGGACCCGCATGATCGAGAGTGTGGTAGTTGCAGTTGGCGAGTCCGGCGCGAGCCAGGTCATCCGCGCTGTGGCAGTCCATCGGCAGGTACTCGGCCAGCAACCACCACGTGAGGTAGAGCGGGATCATGGCTGGTACGCCAAGGGCGAGATTCACCACGCCGGGTATCCAGAGGCCGCCCCTCGCCCGCTGGCCACGATCGCCCTTCACACCGGTCTCTGCCACAGCCCTCAACCCTTGCCGCTTCCTGCCCGCCGGGAGGGAGAGACGCTCAAGGTCCGTTCGATGGTTCCGTGCCGGAAACGGGCGGCCGCTGAGCTTGGTCCGTAACCCAGCTGCGCAAGCCGCGACACGCGGTGACGCGGCGCCGGCCGGTTCGGAGCGCTCGGTCGCCGACGCACGCGCCTGCAGCGCATGCCTCCTGCTACGACAGCGTGCCGGCGACCACGGATGCCGCCTCCGCGATCAGTTTGTTGTCGTAGTCGGCCTCTTCTTTGCTGCGGTTCGACATGATGGCCATGACGATGGGGGCAGTATCCGGGGGCCACACCACGGCGATGTCGTTGCGGGCACCGTAGGCACTGCCGCTTCCGGTCTTGTCGCCTACTACCCAGCCGTTGGGCATCCCGGCCCTGATGAGCTCGGCTCCGGTGGTGTTGGTCTGCAGCCATGTCGTGAGCTGTGCACGTTCGCCCTTGCCGAGGACGTCTCCGAGAACGAACGCGCGCAGATCTCTGGCCAGCGCCCGCGGCGTGCTCGTATCCCGGGTATCGCCCGGGGCCCATCGGCTCAGCTCGGGCTCACGTCGCTCCATCCGGGTGACGTCGTCGCCGATCCCCTTGAGTACGGCCTCGAGGCGCTTGGGTCCGCCGAGCTCCTCGAGGAGCAGGTTGGCCGCGGTGTTGTCGCTGTAGCGGACGGCGGCGTCACACAGCTGTCCGACGCTCATCCCGGTCTTGACGTGCTTTTCGGTCACGGGAGAGTTGGCGACCAGATCGTTCCTGGAGTACTTGATCATCCGGTCCATCCCGCTCAGGGAGTACTTTCGCAGCGCGGCACCGGCGGCCAACGCCTTGAACGTGGAGGCGTAGGCAAACCGCTCGCCATCGTTGTAGGCCACCTCCCGCCCGGTGCCGGTGTCGACGGCGTAGACACCCAGCCGTGCGTCGAACTTGCGCTCAAGATCCTTGAACTCGCGGGCGAACGGCTTCGCCGCCGCACTCGGGCTCGTCGTCGCACTCGGGCTCGTCGTCGCGGTGGACGGCGACGACGAGGCCGGGGAAGCGCCTTGGCCGCAGGCCGCAAGCGGGACGAGGGCGAGCGTGGCAAGCGCACCAAGAACGGCGCGTCGGGCACGGGTGTGCTGCATGGTCGAAACCTCCCGGGTGCCCCGCACAGGGGGGCATACGGGATGGAGTGACACGGCTCCATCCCGGTGTGTGGTCATGAGTGCCCGACCACCCTCACCTTCGGGTGACCATGCGGTCCAATACGCTCCCGCGCTGTTTCATGCCGATCCGGCATAGAGTGCAGGCTGTGGATCTGGTGGGAGCGTGTCGTGCGTTCGTCAGCGTCAGCGAGCACGGCAGTTTCACCGTCGGAGCGGCAGCTGCCCGGATGTCTCAGTCGGTGGCCAGCCGTCGCGTCGCCGCTCTGGAGGAACGTTTCGGTGAGCAGTTGTTCGAGCGCACGTCGCGGCGTGCCGTCCTTACACCCTTTGGCCGCGACATGCTGCCGGCGGCCAGGCAGCTCGTGCAGGCGGCCGATGTGCTGCTGCACGAGGCAGAAGCCGCCAAGCACAAGCCATGGCGGCTCACGGTGCCCGGCATCTGCTCCACGGTCGGTCTCGCCCGCCTCGTCGCCGAGGCACGAGGGCACGGCGTCACCCTCGATCTCCGCGTCGCGGCGCCGACGCAGCGCAGGGAGCTCATCCACTCCCAGCAGGTGCATGCTGCCTTGCTCGCGGTGCCCCCGGACGAGGCGACGTGGTCCGTGCCGCTCGGGCTTGCCGGCGCCCAGGATCCCGGCATGAAGCGCGTCTACCTCGAAACGCTGCGGATCGGACGAGCCTCCGCCGGCCCTGCCTGCCGTATCTGGATCCAACCGGAAGATGACGTACCGCACATCCGCGACCCGCTGACGCGACTGCGCGACGCGGTTGGCCTGCGGCCCGCACAGCTCGTCGCCGCGGCCGATCTGACGACCGCCGCGGCAGAAGTCCTCTGCACACGCGACCTGCTGCTGTGCTCCCCCGCACAGGCCGAGGAACTCGCCCTGAACTGGCGGCCCATCGGTGAGATCACGCTCAGCCGGGGGTTCGCCCTCGCCGCCGCCGCGGACGGCAATCCACAGCACATCGAAGCGCGCCTGGGCGACGTCATCGCCCGCTGCCTCGGCGCAGGCACCCAGGCGGGCACCGCGGGAGGGGCGGCGGCGTGAGCACCGAGGCACTGCTTCGCGAGATGCGCCGGCAGCTGCACGACGGCGGCCTGTACGGCTGCCTGCTCGTGCGGGATCTGCACACGGGAGAAGAGCTGGGGATCGAGCCGGACACACAGCTGCCTGCCGCTTCCCTCGTCAAGATCCCGCTCGCGCTGGCGACGGCAGAGCGCATCCGACGGGGCGAGCTCAATGGAGCGACGATGCTCGATGTGCAACCCGGGCGGATCACCACGCCCGGCCCCACCGGGCTGAGCCGATTCCAGCACCCCACCCGGATCGCGATCGACGACTTGCTCTACCTGAGCACCTGTGTGAGTGACGGAACGGCCGCCGACGCGCTGTTCGACCTCACCCCGCCCACCCAGGTCGCCGACATCCTCCACGAGCTCGGCCTCCGCGGCATCACCGTCCGGCACAGCATGCG